>CAYXGH010000157.1:0-3662 GCA_964464485.1 uncultured Nitrososphaera sp. | reverse complement strand
CACTTAAGATTTCTTTTGGGTGTAATCCAATTAAAATATTGTTATCATTCAGAGGACATGTAAGGTTAAATAGTGTGTTTCTGTTGTTGTAGTAGTTGTTACTTTGCAAACAGCTCTGCGAAAAGTAGGCGACTATGTTATACGCCGCTGCGAAGCAAGTGATCTCCAAGCAGTTATAGATATTAACATGGCCGCTCTGCCAGAGCACTACTCAGACTACTTTTTTGAATCGATTCTGCGAGAGATTCCAGAGGCGTTCATCCTTGCAGAGCTGAACGGCAAAATAGTTGGCTACATCATGTGCAAGATCGAGTTTGGATTTTCAAACTTTCGCAAACTAGGCTTTGTTAAGAAGGGTCACGTTGTTTCTGTTGCGGTGTTAGAAGAGCACAGAGGCAAGAGCATTGGCAAGGCACTGATGATTGAAGGAATTAACGGCGTAATGCATAGAAAAGCTGAGGAGATATACCTAGAGGTAAGAGTCAGCAATACAGGTGCAATCAAGATGTATCAGAAATTGCGTTTTGAGATAAAATCCAGACTGCGATCTTATTACAGGGACGGTGAGGATGCCTACCTTATGGCGCTAGAGCTGAGCTAAAAAGATTATTAAGATGCTGCAAATGCCTCTCCGCTATGAACGTTAAAAGGAAGGGAAGCAGAGGAGCCGGCGCTGTCCTTCTTTTTGCATCTATTGCAGTGTTTATCGCTTACGCATATTTCCTGCTAGGAACAGAATGGAGTATGTTGATACTACAGTTTACTGCCTTAGCTGCAGTAACAATCCTTCTGGCGGTGCTTGGGTGGATAGGATATACAATGCTTACTGCGCCAAGGGAAGAGGAAAAGCAGGGCTAGTTTTCACTGAAACATCAGCCACTATCTGGTATATCCGTGGGCCTACTCCTCTCACCACTCTAACCTGCTGCACAATATGGTTGTATTTTACAAAAGCGTTATGCGCGTCCTGTAATCCCAGCTCCTGGCTTGTCTTTTTGTTGTCGGCCCTGATATGAATGAAATAATGCACAACACCTTTTTTCTTGAGTGCAAGCACTGCAGAATCAACGAACTCTTTAGCTCTCTCGGGAAGAGGCATAAGCACTCTATCGGCCTGACCTGCAAGTTCATCTTTGATTATCTTACCAGCATCGCCATGAATTGAAACAACCCTGTCCTGTACTTTGTTCAACTTAGCATTTGCTTCGCACAATTCTGCAGCAACAGCATTAGAATCGATGCTATATACTTTACACGTCTTGTTCATTCTTGCCATCAGAATCGAATATGTGCCCACTCCTGCGAACATATTGACTATGGTTTCGCCTTCGCCCACCATGTTTGCAATTCTGAGCCTCTCCGTTGAGAGCCGGGGTGAAAAATATGTTTTGGCGACATCTACTCTAAACCTACAGCCATGCTCCTTGTACTCAGTAATTGTTCTGTTCTCGCCTGCAACAAACTCCAAGTTGCGGACGCGATAATCGCCTTTCACTGGCGAGACCTGAGCAAAAACCACCTTGGCGGTCTTAACATGGGCAAGGATCATGTCAGCTATAAGCTTCTTTTTTGGCATCAGGTTGTCAGGTATCTTGATGATTACGATATCACCTATCTGGTCAAACGCCGAATACACTTGTGAGGCTTCGTCTGACGATAGAATGTTTGATAGCATGTTTTTCAGCATGTGTGGCATTTACTGAATCTTCATGTAGTAATAGTTGCCAGATTCCTTCTGTTCGCGGTCGAGCCTGCCGCCCTCTTTGTTGACGCGCGGCCTGCCCGTTGTTTCGTCACGCCTATATGTAATTGAAAGTGCCTTGAGAAAGCGGTTCATACCCTCCTCTTTTTTAATTGGCTCAGTGGCAGAGCCTTCAAGGCCCGGCTGCCCTTCAAATATTACCAAACTATCAGCCACCAGATCGATCAGCTGTATATCATGGTCAATAATAATTGCGGACTTGCCCTGAGCCCTTACAAAGCGTTGGAGGAACTTAGCTACTGCTATCCTGTCTTCCGCATCAAGAAATGCAGACGGCTCGTCCAGCGCGTAAATATCTGCTTGGCGCAAGATAGACGCTGCTACTGCGACCTTCTGGAGCTCGCCACCGCTCAGATTCTTGACATTCTTTTCATAGAGTTTCTTTACACCCATTGGAATAATGATCTGCTGTTCTACAGATGATCCTTCAATTGGGTTCAGATATGCCATATACATCAGAGACCGTACGTCACCATCATACTCTTGATTCAGGTACTGTGGCTTGTAAGATATTGTGGCACCGACATCTATTTTGCCCGAATCAGGCTTGTCTACGCCTGCCAGCATGCGCATAAAAGTAGTCTTGCCAAGTGCGTTGGCACCAATGATTCCGATTATCTCACCTCTTCTTATCTTGCCAGCCGCCACCTTGAGTTTAAATGATGGAAATGATTTGGTCAAGTTGCCATAGCTGGCAATAGAGATATCCAGAAGGACATCTTCGTTTGAAGAAGTAATATCAAATCTGAACGCCTTTTCTCGAAAGCGCACGTTTTCAGCAGGCAAAAAGCCTTCAAGGAAATTGTTGATGCCGACTTTTGTGCTCTGCATGCCAGAAACGATACCGTATGCTCCCGGCTCACCGTAAATAATATGGACATAGTCTGATAGGTAGTCAAGAAGCGTCATATCGTGCTCTACAACCATCACGTTCTTGCCCTGCTCTGCCAACTCTCTTATCACTTTGGCAACTGTAAGCCGTTGGTAGACATCGTTGTACGAGGATGGCTCGTCAAAGAAATAATATTCAGCATCCTTTGCAGCAGCTATAGCCACTGCAAGTCTTTGGAGCTCGCCACCGCTCAGCTGTGTAATGTAGCGATCCAAAATGTTTTGCAGGCCAAGTTGTGGTATTAGATTGTCAGTCACTTTGCGCTCGTCATATCTCTTCAACAGTTCCTTTGGCGTCCCTTTGAATGCCTTTGGTATGAGATATACGAGCTGCGGTTTGATCGAAGCGCGCATCTTACCATTTGCTATTTTTTCAAAATGGGATTTCATTTCAGTACCTTGATAATATTTCAGAATCTCATCCCATGAAATTTCTTGATCATACTTCCCAAGATTGGGCTTCATATTTCCCGACAAAATGTTGACAATTGTAGACTTGCCCATGCCGTTTCTTCCAACCAAGCCAACAACTGCACCTTTCTTTGGAGTCGGCAGACGATAGAATCTAAATGAATTAATGCCATACTGATGGACTTTATCTTCAGAGAGCTCTCTTGCAAGGTTGACAATTACTATGGCGTCAAAAGGGCACTTCCTGATGCAGATGCCACATCCTGTGCATAGATCCTCGGCTATCACAGCTTTGCCGTCATCTGGGCGCTGGATAATGCACTCACCACCAGTCTTGTTTACTGGGCAGTAGACAATGCATTCCAAGCCACATTTTTTTGGCTGGCATAACTCCTCGTCAAGTACTGCAACCCGATGAGTACTTTCTGCTTCAGAATTGCCCAATTACATGTAATTTTTGTAATAATGCGTTATATACATACCGCTTTAATCACGACAACTTTCAAAGGTTTTTAGACTTGCTAGACCACGTAATTTGCCAGATTATTTCTATTTATATTCGCCCTTTTTCAGTTGGAATCTTTCCAAGACTTCACTA
>CAYXGH010000156.1:2352-3722 GCA_964464485.1 uncultured Nitrososphaera sp. | reverse complement strand
GCTGCAAGAACTGGTAAAAGGGCCATTCCCTTTAGTTGCATATCTATCAAAGCTCGAACATTTGAAGCCATATTTAACAGTAACTGCACAAGAAAGTTAAAGACCAAAGCAAGAAAGAGAGAAAAACTAGGCCCTCGAGATTGCCTTGCGCTTGGCTGCACTGATATCGTCTCTGATCTTTTGTACGATCGAGTCCCGATCAGCCTTGAGTTGGACCTTGGCCTTCTCAAAATAGCTGGAAATTGTCTCTGCCGATGTAGTCATGTCTGTGCGCTAACCTCTGTCCCATAATTCTTCTTCTTGTCGAGTACGACTTTAACTTTCTTGAGCCTCACGAATTCTTCGCGCTCGCGCTCCTCTAAGGTTGCCTTGATGAAGTATATTGCATCTTGATATTGGGGTATGATGACGTATTCAAGTGCATTGATCAGCTTTTGCGTACGCTCTAGCTCCTTTGCCAGGCTGAATATGGCATTTTCGTATTCTGCAGCCTTGCAGATGCCCGGCAGCATGTTCTTGATGAGCTTGGCTGCCTTGTCGACGGACGCGTTTGTCTCTAGAAAGCCGTATGAAAGCAACTGTCCTCCCTCTCTTGTATTGACCTGGAGTGTAGGGATCTTAACATCCACTATACGTCTTACGTTCACGTCGACTTCCATTACGCTTGGCGTCGAATCAGATATCGATTCAAGAATGGTGGTACCAAGTGTTATGTACGCCTGGTAAACTGAGGAATAGATCTCACCTAGGGGTGTCCATATGTCTTCCCTGGCCTTGTTTGCTTCTTCGATCATTTCGTCTATCTTTTTTAACAATACTTCGCGCTTGTCGTCAAGAATCTTGTGCACCATCTTGGCTACCTGCATCGAGCGCCTTATCTTGATAAGCTCGATCTTTGTTGCTGTAACCCTACCACCAAATGACATATTTCTCTCTACTTCTCACCCTTTGTAGTATTGCCTGACATGCTTTTCTTTGATCTTGGTCAACTCGCCTTCGGGCAGACCTGAGAGTACATCCCATGCTCTAGTAAGCGTTTCTTCAAGTGTCCTGTTCTCGTCAGGTGCCTGCTTTAGGAAGTGTTGCTCAAACCTATCGCCAGCATCTAGGTACTTCAAGTCTACGCCTGTAAGACCTGCCCTGCCTACAATCTCTGAAAGTGCCCTGACCTCCTGCGCCCTTGAATAAGCGTCATAGAGCTGATTGCCAACTTCCATGTGATCTGACCTAGTTTTTCCTTCGCCTACTCCATCCTTCATTAGCCTTGAAAGTGACATGAGCACGTTTACTGGCGGGTAAATGCCCTTTCTGAACAGATCACGCCCAAGCACAATTTGGCCCTCAGTGATATATCCTGTCAGGTCTGGGAT
>CAYXGH010000156.1:0-2252 GCA_964464485.1 uncultured Nitrososphaera sp. | reverse complement strand
TTGAGGAATAGCACAGAGCGCCTTAACGCGCCTGACTCTTCAAGACTGCGCTTGAAGTACTGCGCTTCAGAGTACTGCACGCCAATTGCTGCAAAAACTACGGCGAAGTCCTCCTTTGTGCCAACGACTGACGCCTGACGTGCAATTTGCGCTGCTAGGATGTTGTGTGCCATACCAGAGCCTGAAAATATTGGAAGCTTTTGGCCTCTTACAAGCGTAAGCATACCGTCAATGACTGATACACCTGTCTGGATAAATGATGTGGGATATTCTCTTCTTTCTGGATTCATAGGTTCGCCGTTGACATCAACGAACCTGTCTGCAATTGGGTCAGGGAGGCCGTCGTTTGGCTTTCCAAGGCCATCAAATACTCTTCCCAGAAGTTCCTGTGAAACCGGCATTTCCATAGTCTTGCCAGTAAATTTCGCTTTTGTGCCTTTAATTGTAAGACCTGTAGTTCCCTCAAACACCTGAACTATAGCTTTACCAAAGCCCACTTCGAGCACCCTGCCGAGCCTGTGCTCGCCATCTACCGTCTCGATTTCGACCAGCTCATCAAATGATACCTTGGTAACGCCGTCAATTATCATCAGCGGTCCCTTGAGCTCGGCTACTTTTGTGTATTCTATTCCTGATGTTGTCGCCGTCATCTCAGGCAGCCACCTTTGCCTCCTCCGTCATTGCTGCTGCAGCCTCTCCTCCTGCGGCTGCGGCCTTGTGAAATTGTTCGTTTATCTGTCTGTCTAGCTCGTCAAATTTGTTAAGCTGATCTTCTGGTATCTCAAATTTTGATTTCAGCAAAGCTGGGATTATCGGCATTGCCCTAATATCTGCAAGCGGGATGCCTGCCTTCAGTGCCTTTTGAGCCTCTTTGTAGAACTTGACCATCAATCCCACCATCTTGACCTGCTTTTGAGGGCTGCAGTACGTGTCTATCTTGTCAAAAGAGTTCTGCTGCAAAATGCCGATCTTGACCATGCGCGCGACTTCAAGCACCAGCTTTTCTTCGTCTGGTAGCGCCTCAGGGCCAAGCAGCCTAACGATTTCTTTAAGAGTGTCTTCCCTCTGAAGTACATGGTACGACTCTGCTCTGAGATCGTACCAATCGCCTGTCACATTCTCCTTCCACCATTTGCTCACGTCCTCAAGATAGCCCGAATATGATTGCATCCAGTTGATCGATGGGTAGTGCCTTGAATACGCAAGCCTTGTATCAAGCGCCCAGAAGGTCTTGATGAACCTGATGGTGTGTGTCGTCACTGGCTCGGTAAAATCTGCTCCTGATGGCGAAACTGCGCCTACTAGAGTGACAGACCCAGCTCTCTCTGGGGAGCCAAGCGCCCTTACCCTGCCTGCTCTTTCGTAAAATTCTGCAAGCCTTGAAGCCAGGTACGACGGGTAGCCTTCCTCTGCAGGCATCTCTTCAAGACGTCCAGACATTTCGCGGAGTGCCTCCGCCCATCGACTCGTTGAGTCAGCTACAAGCACGACATCATAACCCATGTCGCGGTAGTACTCTGCTATTGTCACACCTGTATAGATCGATGCTTCCCTTGCAGCCACCGGCATATTACTTGTGTTCGCTACAAGCACAGTCCTCTCCATGAGCGGCCGGCCAGATCGGGGATCAATAAGATGAGGGAACTCCACAAGCACTTCTGTCATTTCATTGCCTCGTTCGCCGCAGCCAATGTATACGACTACCTTAGAGTCTGCCCATTTGGCGATTTGGTGCAATGTCACAGTCTTGCCTGTGCCAAAGCCACCTGGAATTGCGCCGGTTCCACCCTTTGCAATCGGAAAGTAGGTGTCAATGACTCGCTGACCTGTCACAAGCGGGACTGTTGGGTCATAGCGCTCGGCATACGGCCTTGGCCTTCTTACCGGCCACTTGTGATACATTTTTAGCTGAACTTTTTCGCTGCCACCTTTTTCCGTGGTTGCAATTATGTGTTCAATGTCATAGTCGCCCTCGCTTGCAATATCGGTTATTCTGCCGCCAGGATGATTTGGTGGAACTAAGATGCGGTGAGTCAAAAGAGGTGTTTCTTCTACTGTTCCCAGGATCGATCCAGGACCTACTTGATCATCTTTTTTCACGCTGGGCTTGAATCTATATTTCTTTTTCATGTCTACTGGGCTTGTCACTACACCTCTGCTAATGTAGGCGCCCGATTTGGCTGCAATTTCGTCCAACGGTCGTTGAATGCCATCGTAGATCTTGCCAATGATTCCCGGGCCAAGTAGCACTG
>CAYXGH010000155.1:0-3818 GCA_964464485.1 uncultured Nitrososphaera sp. | reverse complement strand
ATTATTATATATAGTCAGTCAATAGTAAGAAATTATGATTATTATTACCCTTTCCTAATTCCACTGAAAGGAGCATCCAGGATAATCCTTCTGACAATCCTTACAACTTCATAAATCACATATCTCAGATCGCTTGCAGTATTTCCAAGCATCCTTATCCCTACACCTGAATTACCGGGTAGAATTGTGGCTCCACCATATACCTTTGGTATGGCCCTAAGAGCGGCATTTACGCTGATGTTGATCTCCTGCAGCTTGTTTTTCGTAATAATGTACATATTTCCTACAACTTCATGATTTGATAGAACTCCAAACACCTTCATATCACGCTTTTTGGGTTCCAGCATTGCCACATCTGTGAACTTTAGACCACCGCTATGGTCCTTTGCAATAGCCTTCATATAGCATATATCATAATCAAAGTGTTCTCCACTTGCAACCCTGCCAGGTGTTATGATCTCAGAGTAGAGCAATGTTGCATTATCGTGGACACTTAGGTTGGCTTCTTGGTAGAATCTAGAGTCCCGGTAGGGGATCACTTGGTCAGGAATATACTCAAAATAGCAATCTTCGCCAACATCTATGTTCACTATCTGCGTGGCATAGTTCTTATCCATTCTGTATATTCTCGTCGCCCCCTGTGTTGTGATGTGGGCAAACGCGTGGTTTCTAAGCGTTATGTCCATCCTGTATCGATCACCTTGCAATACTCCCCCTGAGGGCGAGATGATATACATATACGCCATTTTCGATAACTCCTCTTCAAGGTAAAGGGCACGCTGGGTATAAAGAGGGACACGAGAGTACTGTTCCTTTACAGAAGTCTTACCGGTACTCGTGTCCTGTTCAAGCCTCAGAACAAGCGCTCCAAGTTTGCCTGCCTTGCCCACGCCAAGCTGGGCCAAGGCGGAGCCATATGCAAGTACTTCTGGAGGAACATCTTTTGGAGTGTAATGCTCGAGCTCAGTCTCTTCCATGTCTTTTTCAGTTGTTATCTAGCAACGTTTTTGGGCGCAGATTCAAACAATACATCCTTTATGATATGTTCTGTCACCTGCGCTATTCCCTGGCCTGTCTTGCAGTTTACAAGAACGTATGGCTTATCTCCTCTGACCTCTTTTGCGTCCCTTTCCATAATTGCAAGGTTGGCTCCAACATGTGGGGCCAGATCGATCTTGTTTATGACCAAAAGATCACATGTCTCTATTCCCAGACCCCTTTTGCGAGGGTACTTGTCACCACCGGCCACATCTATTATGTAAATAAAATAGTCTGCCAGTGCCGGGCTAAAAGTAGTCGTGATGTTGTCACCGCCGCTTTCGATTATTATCAGATCAAGGTAGTTATATTTTGATTCCATTTCTTCAATGACAGATATATTCATTGATGGGTCTTCGCGCACAGCAGTGTGGGGGCAGCCACCAGTAGCTAGACCTACCACCAACTCTTCTTGCAGAAGGCCTTGCTCCTTTGCCAAATTGCGACGCATTCTGTCGGCGTCTTCTCTTGAAACAACATCATTTGACACAATGCCCGCATTGTAACCTTTAGCAGCCAGAAGCGGCACAATCTTTTCAATCAGCATCGTTTTGCCGGAGCCGACTGGACCTCCAACCCCAAGTCTCGGAATTCGTTTTGCGTTTGACATATGTTGTTTGCGCACAATCATGTAATAAACATTTTAGAATTCATTCTTTCATGAGATATCTGTATTATGTCGATCTGGGGGGCAAATTGCCAGATGCCTTTAAGCGGCCTGTTGATATTTTCCTTTACCACCTTAAGCATCGCGGGCTTGAGCTCATCGATGACCTTCTGGCCATCAAAATGCTGCAGCATTCCAAGCCGCAAGGCAGCGCCAACTATGCTTACAGAAAACGAGTAGAGCATCATAAGCGCAGCCTTTCTTTTTGGAATTGAAAGCGCATTAGCTCCAAGTGCTAGCGCTACAGGATATGATCCATAAGCTCGGCCTCCTCTTATGGCGTCATCATATTGTTTAAGGATCTCGTTGTCTGAGAATGAGCGTATGCAGCGCACAAGCTGCGTGCCAGATCTGATGGATGCATCTCTGATCTCTTGTACAAGCTTCATTGAGAATATCGTCCTGTCTACCTCAAGCAATTTCGGAAGGCTGGATTTTGCAGCTTGTTCATATGCATTTCCAAGTGCAGTGCAATCTGCAGGCCCTATCTGATACTCAATGTAAGTTGTAATAAGGTCGCGGAGCTGTCCTGTTTTCATTTTCTTGTCACCACCATAAAAAATCGCTTCAAGCCCATTTGACATAGAATACATGCCTGTTGGAAAAAAAGAGTCCGATAGTTGTAGCATGCTCAGGTCTGCCGCATCCATGATGATGGTGCTGTCATCATCAGTGCTCATGTACATCTGTCTCCTCTTCTGGCTCAAAGACCATTTTAGCCTGGGTTATCTCCAGATGATCCAAAAGCCGGCCAAATATCTTTTTGAACATCTCAATTTCTGAATCTGTTTGTATTGGGAAATAGATCTTTCTTCCTTCAAGCTTGATTGGTCTATGTAGATTCCCTATTGCGTGCCCAATTGTGACTGGCACTTGAACAGCATCATGTTCATGGATATTGTCCTTGACCTGTATCACTGCAAGGTTCTCTGGTTCAAGTTCAATAGTTATCATCTTGTCATTTGCAACCATGAGGACGTCTCCATGCCTCAGTTTTGTGCCCGGTGCCATGGTAAGGGCGATATCCGTCCCCTTGCTTGATCTCTTGCGCATTCTGACGCGTTGTGCTTCCATCCTGTTTATCCTTATGGATTCACATAAGGATTGAGATGACATCTCTTCGTATCGCTTTCTCAGATTTCTGTCATGGTATATGTTTCCAATCGTTGAATTAATTGTAATCATTTTTCGTTTTCTCTTCCTCTATGCTTTCTTTTTCTTTGTTGATCTCGCAGCTTCTTCCCTTTTTTGCTTGCTTGTTTGTCTTATTATTTTCCTTTGATGATTTGTCCTAATTGCCTTTATCATATCTACGAGCCTTTGTGTATAATCAAGATATCCATAATGTCCGTATAAAGACCTTGGAACAGTGGCAAAGACAAGCCCGTCACTGTCCATCTTTACTTTAGCCCCAACTTCAAAACTTTCTGCAATGATACAGATTGTAGCTTTATGATCAGGAAAGTCAAGGTTTAGGTGTGATGCTGGATCTATCAAGCCAGAGATCAGTGCTATCCTGCCACCGGCAACAGTCACATGTCTTATCTTAGTTGGATCTATTACACTCATATCACCATCTACATTGGATTCTTCTACACAGTGTCTGATCATCAAGCGGTTATCACCTTTTTGTCTCTGAGAGGGCTTGCTGGTTGAGATCTTCTGCTGCAAGGTTTCTGTCTATCCTCAGAACAGACTTGGCAATTTCACCGGATGCTTGCAGTGCCATCGTCTTGACCATTAGTGGATCTATTATGCCTGTCTTCCACATATCAATAGCCTCGCCTGTATTGATATCTATGCCATACGCAGGAGGAGATGCCTTTGCTGCCATTACCTTTTCAAGACCATTAAAACCGGCGTTGGCTAATATTTGCCGCATGATGCTTTCAAGGGCAGAAGTTACCACTTCAAGCCCTACCTGTTCTAACCCCTTGAGGCGAAGACCCTTCACCTTATCTATTATGTGCAATTCAGCAGCGCCTCCTCCTGGCACAACACCTTTGTTTAGAGCTGCTTCTGCGGCATTAACACCATCAATTGCAGCTCTCCAGCGTTCAAGTGAGGTCTCCTTTGTAGTTCCAGAAACTATCAAAGTGACCATGTTTTTGCC
>CAYXGH010000154.1:0-3852 GCA_964464485.1 uncultured Nitrososphaera sp. | reverse complement strand
GTTGTTGTTGCAGTCAGGTCGTATTGAGATGAACCTGATGCTTGCTTACAATGCAGCATATAATTTTATCTTATAGTTTGTAGTACAGCACAAGCTCGGCTGTTTTTTTCCGCTCTATTTTCGTTAGCTGCAATCGGATACCTTGAGCAATTTCATCAAATCCATCTCCCTCTACAAGCGTAGTTGCCAGCCTGCCACCTGCTATTTTTGGGGCAATTGTTATTGTCAGCTCATCGACAAGCCCAAGGCGCAAAAGGGACCAGTTAAGCTCGCCTCCACCCTCTACCAATATTTTTTTTAGCCCCATCTTTTCCAGCTTGCGAAACAGCAGTTTGAGGTTGACGCCGTGGGGCACAGCGGCACTTTGTCCCTTTTTCCCTTCTCTTATCACTAGCACCTGCGCGCCCATATCTCTTAATTTCATTATCTTTTCCTCTGGTGCCTGATCCGTCACTGCTACAATAGTCTTAACCCTAGACGCAGTGCGCATTATTTGAGAGTCAAGGGGGATCCTGCCTCTGCTGTCGACTATCACCCTAGCTGGGTTCTTACCCTTCGCTAATCTTACTGTGAGCCGTGGGTTGTCTGCCAAAATTGTAGAGATTCCCACTACTATGGCATCTACAGAAGCGCGCAGCTTGTGAACCCTCACAAGATCTTCCCTTGAAGAAATTTTTGAATCTCCGCTTGATGTGGCGATCTTACCATCAACTGTCATTGCACTGTTGATTATTACCTTCAATCTACAAACCGCCCATCGATCATGACCGCTCTGATAGAGCTTTGACTCACCCTGTGAACGATTGCAGCATATGGGTCATGCATTGGATAAAGGTCGGCATGTTTTTTGTCAATGAATACTAGATCTGCGGCGCGGCCGGCCTCTATGCACCCAGTATTGAGTCTTAAAATTTGCGCCGCATTTATAGTTGACATCTTCAAGAGTTCTTGTGCTCTCAACATCTCACCTTCAGTCGCCCTTGACACCTTCCAGGTATAATCCAGTTCTCTCAGAATGTCTGGAGAATTTAGCATAACGTTGTCCGTTCCAATGGCCACAAGGCAGTCTTGCCTGAGCATCTGGGCAACCTTTGGGATGCCAGCGCCGAGCACACCATTTGCCCTAGGGCAAATTACGACACCGGTCCCACTTTTTGCAACAAGCGACATTTCGTTTTCTGTTGCATTTGTCATATGTACAACAAAGTCAGGCTTTAGATGTTCCATTATCCTATCTACTTCACTCCTGCCAGTGTGCTCCTTGGCAAATTTGACTGTCTCTTTTGACTCAGCGGCATGTATTGCGATCAATTTTTTTCCTGCTAGCTGCCTGTATTGTGCAAGAGCAGCATCAGTGTTTTCATTTGCGCCGCTTATTCCAAGTCCATCTGCCAGCTCAACTACCTGTTTAGCCTGCTCTCCTTTTTCAGGTGGCAGGCCGGCTGCATCTGTTGGGCTGGTGTAATAATTTATCCTCCCAAGCGTTACGCATTTTATCGGCAGACCATCAACTGCATCTTTTAGGAGTCTTATCCCCTCCAGTCCATCTTCGCGAAAGTCTGCAAATGCAACTATTCCCTTTTTTATCATTAAAATTGCAGAATTCCTGATGAAGGCCTTTAGATGCTCTGGCAGGCTCTTTTGCAGAACCTTTCTCTTAGCACCAAACACAGGATGCACTCGTGCATCAAGCCGCTGCCCAGCGGCAATATCTTTTCCTATTGAATCAGCAATGTGCGTATGCGCATTGATAAATCCTGGTATGACTATGAATCCCTTTGCATCCAGCTTCTTGCCAGAACCCTTGTAATTACCGGCAGAGGCGCTACTTATCTTGCCATTTTCAATCTCAATGTAGCCCTGCTCAACATATTCAAGCTCTCTGCCCAAAAGAAGGCTGGCGTTTGTTATTGCTAGGGACATTGTATTTCATATATTGTTTGGATTTTTCCTTCCTCTCGCAGGTCTCTAATTGTGTCAAGTGCCTTTGTCGCGGCTTCTGCTGCTCTTCTGCCTGTCTTGCCAATCCCTATACCGCAGTTGAGCTTGATATCATTGCCGGCCGTCACTCTCTTTAGCACTTCGTCAGCCCGCTCTTTTGTCATGCCATTAGAAATTACCATGATATTGTCGCCGCCAAGAAAGAACGCAAGCGAATTGTGCTTCAGGAATTCTTCTGCAAGTCTGCTGTAGATTTTCATGACGAGTACTGTAAGTTCATAAGGTGATAGCCTATTACCAACTTTTTCGGAGCTATCAATATCGATATGCATTATTTGGGCTACGTCTGCCTGAGGGTCCACACTGCCAAATATTCTAGCGTTGCCATCAAGCATCCTCCTCCCCTCTTTTCTTGTGCGATAGGCGTTCAGGTTTGCTTCAAATGCAGTCTTGCCGGCGCCAATTGTCATCGACATTAACATGTTGTCATACAGCTTTGTAAGCTCATGCTGTATGTGTAGATGATCATCAGCATCAAGGCCATTTGTTATCGCGAAATATTCATCGAACCTGTTGAAGAAAACGATGCAATCTCTTTCTGAGAATAGTCTTTGTACATCATGATAGATCCTCGCTTGCAACATCTGAAGCTGTGCTTCCCTGTCACTTCCAAGGGTGAGAGTCCATTGGCCGTATCCTTCAATCCTAATTATTGTCAGCTGTATCATTTATTATAACAATCCCTACGCCGGCTGCCTTTTGTAGCTTTCTCAACCGCAAAACCATGTTTACGGCCGCGTTGACTGCTCTAGTGGGCACAAGGTTTGCTCGCGCTCTTGCTTGCTCGATAGTCATTCCAGGCCCCGCTATGCCAAGTGTCACCGGCTTGCCATACTTTAGCGATAGATCAGCTATCAGTCGTGCCGCATTTTCAGCTACGATGTCATCGTGCCGGGTGTCCCCTTTTATCACAGCGCCAAGCGTGACTACGGCGTCCACATTTTTCTTTCTCAACAATCGCTCAACTGCAAGCGGCATATCAAAGGTGCCAGGCACATACAAGATATAGCTTACCTCAGCGCTTACATTGGCTGCATGATCTCTTGCTCCTTCTAGCATCTTGAATGTTATCTCGCTATTGAACTCGGAAACTACTATTGCAAGATAAATCAATTGTTGGTTATGCCACCCTGGCATTAGCTTTGAGTTCGCTTGCATCAATTAAAGGGATACCAAATCTTGCGGCATATTTTTGTCCAGCGTCAATTGAGAGCGACCTATGTGTCATTGAGTCCATCATCTCACAAATGGCTACTGCAGGCATAAGGTCTGCAAGCTGTGTCAGATAAACGCATAGCTCAGTGTGGCCCATCCTGTCGTGTAGTAGGTGCTTTGATGCTATAAGTATCGGCACATGGCCGGGCGCACGAAAGTTCCTGGCAAATTGTTCTACGCCGCCATTGTCAATGTTCTTGCACACTTCTGCCATCTTGAATATGGTAAGTGCCCTGTCCTGATCGGTGATGCCGGTGTAGGTCGAGCGATGGTTGACCGCTATTGAAAATGACGGCTTATCCCCATAGTTCGTTCTGCCCTCTGTCAATTTTGAAAATACCGGGTTTACCTTGCCCATATCTGCTATAATGTCGTGCATATAGACTAGTCCCAGCTTGCTTGTAATCTCGTTTGCGATTGCAAGGCACACAAGTCCCCCAGCGTCTTTTCTCATCGTTGCAATGTGGTACGGCTTGATATGCTCCGCAGCGATTACCATATCGATCTCGTTCTCACGCGCTTTGTCGTCATGAACTAGTACAAAGCTGCCAGCCTTGAGAGCTGCTATTGCTTCGGCAAGAGACAACTATTAGTTTTGTCGCTCAATCTTATTAAAAGATTACTAAAATTCTGGTT
>CAYXGH010000153.1:0-3865 GCA_964464485.1 uncultured Nitrososphaera sp. | reverse complement strand
TAGGAGGTCATGTGCTAGCCCATACTAGCACATACAGGATATACCTGAAGCGGTCCGGCAAGAATCGCATTGCGAGGATGGTAGACAGCCCCTATCACGCAGAGCGCGAAATTCTATTTACCTTGTCAGATAGCGGCATTTCAGATGTCAGTGAAGCTAGATAATATTAAATTAAGGCTTATGACACTGAACTGCCATGCCACACTCGCACGGTACCAGGGTAAAGGCTCGCTCAATCCTAACTAAGTCCAATGTGGTTAGGGGCGTCTCATACCTACTTTACGATTACCAGGTTGGAGACAAGGTTGTTGTCAATGTTGATCCAAGGGAACACACCACCACCCCTCACCGGAGATTTCATGGCAAGATAGGAGTCGTTGAAGAAGTTGGAAGGCGCACATTAAAAGTCTCAGTCATGATTGGCAACAAGAAAAAGATACTGCAGACTAGGTTCAATCACATCAAGCTGCTTGCAGGTCCTCCAGCAATGTCACGATCAGCAGCAGCAACAACACCAGCAGAAGGTGTCATAAACAAATGACAGAGATAATCAAGAAAGAAATAGTTACCCTGCCACATGTAAAGGAAATGCTCGAATCAGTCAAGCCCGATGACATGGACCAGATCCAAAGGTGGACTGCCGACTATGTTAAGAAGTTTTCCAAGGTTGATTCCCAAAAGGCACAAACAATGACACGCCAGCTAATAGAGCAGTGTGACCTAAAAGAGGAAGAAGCGGTTGAAATAGTCAACATCATGCCAACCTCACTTGAAGAGCTGAGAGCATTTACCTTTGGATGGAAGAAGTTAATCCTTACTGACACGCTTGGAAAGATGCTAAATATTCTAAAGGCAGAAGATACTCAAAGTTAAATATTCACTCTCCCGTAATAGGGGTGGAACATTGTCAGGACAACAACCACCACCACCACCTACACCGCCATCTACACAGGATGCTACTGCTAATGGGCACTTCAGCCAAGGAGAGCACGGCCAACCGAGGAAATACGAAGAGCACGCCTACGTTCTTGACTTTACACCAAGGGGCAAATCCATAACAGTTAGAGGCAGAGAAGGTGTCATAATCCAGGCTATAGGAGAAGAACGGTTGACTCTGCTAGAGCTTTTGGGAACCCCAAACGCCACGGTCGAGATAGGCGAGCGCCTTTACATAGGGCGGGAGGGCCGTGAGAAGGTGTCAAGTGTACTTGGTAGGCTAGAATACACTGCTATTTCACAGGCTGCAAAGAACGAGCTGGCAAACATAATAGAAAAAGTAGTGGTTGCCAATGAAAAGCGCTTTGTCAATTACATCAACAATGCACAGCCGATAACCCCTAGGATACATGCGCTAGAGCTCATCCCTGGTATCGGTAAGACCTATATGATGACGATAATTAAGGAAAGAGACAAGAAAAAGTTTGAAAACTTTTCAGATCTTCAGACTAGAGTAGGGCTAAGGGATCCTGCCAAGCTCATATCCAAGAGAATAATTGAAGAAATAATGGGACAGGCCAGAATGAATCTTTTCGTAAGAAAATAATTGCCAAGGAACAATACTATAAGGGCACTTGGTCAACATATGCTTGTTGACCGGCGAATCCTTGCCAAGATAATCTCTGCTGCCTACATAGGTAAAGACCAAATTGTTCTTGAGGCAGGCGCCGGTCAAGGGATTCTCACGGCAGAGCTGTGCAAGTATGCCAGGCAAGTAATTTCATACGAGGTAGACATCAAACTATATAGAAAGGTTCAAGAGCAGCTCTTATCACAGTTTAAGAACTTGCAGCTAGTAAACGCCGACCTTTTCAAAACCAAGAACCCACATTTCTTTGATGTCTTTGTTTCAAACCTTCCATATTCTCGGAGCAGAGATGCCATTGAATGGTTATCTACACAAAAATTTGACAGGGCAATACTAATGGTGCAGGAAGAGTTTGCAGACAAGCTCGCCGCAAGGCCAGGTAGCAAGAACTATAGGGCGATATCTGTACTTGCAGGTCATTGCTTTGCTATCGAAAAATTGTTCAAAGTTAGAAGGGAATCATTTGAGCCGCAACCGAAAGTAGAATCTTCAATCATCAGGATTATTCCTGTCAACACTATTACAAGGGAGGTGGTAAGAAATATCAACCTCCTCTTCTCAAGGCGTAACAAGAAGGCGTTATCTGTTGCTGCCGAGATAGGCATTATTATTGATGCGAACTATGGAAGCAAAAAGATAGATGAGCTTGAACCAAGGCATCTTGTCCGAATGGCAGAGTTGATATCATCAAATGTACGCTCCATCTGACGATACATTTCTTCTGGCAGATTGCATTAGACAATATAACGGCAGGCGGGCTCTTGAGATGGGAGTAGGATCAGGACTCTTGCTAGACATACTTGAAAAGAACTTTACCTACGTGGCCGGCTCTGATATTGACCTACAGGCGTTGCAACATTGCAAGCAGCAGAAGACATCATCAGCTAATGTCTTACTTGTATGCTGTGACGCAGGGTCAGCATTTGGCATCGGCAAGTTTGATCTTATAGTAAGCAACCCGCCATACCTTCCTAACGACAACAACAACAACAACAATATTCTGGATCCTACTGTGCACGGAGGTCCTACGGGGATAGAAGCAACAGTCCACTTTATTAATTCGGCCCTGCCCCTCCTTGCAGGAGATGGCAAACTGCTGATTGTCATTTCATCGTTAGCCAATTCTTCGGATCTTGATAAAGTGGTTTTAGAGAACAATATGCGCAAGAAGGTAGTAAAGGAAAAAAGACTATTCTACGAGACGCTCTCTATTGTCGAGCTGAGCCTTTGAGCACTTCTTTTATTTCTTTTGCAGCAGATTGCTGGCCTGAAGAGCTATTTGATCTGCCATCTGAGATGTAGTCGTGCTTCCGCCCAAGTCGTATGTTAGATATTTGCCCTCATTGATGACGTCTTCTGTAGCCTGGAATATTGCCTTTGAGATTTGCTTCTCTCCAAGGTATTCTATCATCCAAGCACCTGAAAGGATGGTGGCGACTGGATTGACCTTGTTCTGGCCTGCATACTTGGGCGCGCTACCGTGCGCCGGCTCAAACATAGCATAATCATCGCCATAGTTGCCAGAGTAGACATTGCCAATCGATCCGACGTGACCTGAAGCGCATTCTGATACGATGTCCATGAAAAGGTTAGTGCTGAGGAGTACGCTCTTGTTGAACCTTTCCGGGTTTTTGACTAGCTGCTGTGTCATGTTGTCTATATAGTATTCTTCAACGTGTATGTCCTTGAACTGCTTTTGCGTCTTTTCGACTGCAGCCCAGAAAATGCCATCCGTCTCTTTGAGGATGTTACGCTTAGTTATTGCATATACGGATTCAAACTCTCTGTCTCTGGCAGCCTTGAAGCCTGCAGCGGCAATTCGCTCGCATCCCTTCCTTGTAGTTTTCCGGATGGCTATTGCAGAATCATCGCTTATCTTGAATTCGATGCCAGCATATAGTCCCTCTGTGGCTTCACGCACACAGACAAAGTCAAGCTGTCTTTCCTGATTCTTGTACGTCTTGATCGGCCTAATATTGGCGTAAAGCTCGAATTTCTGGCGTACACTTACTGCGACGCTGCGCGGCGCATTTGGTAGTGGTACCGTAGTGGTCGGCCCTTTAAAGCAGGCATCTGACTCTTCAAGTAGCTTCCATACATCCGGAGAAATATAGGAATTGCCCCCGTTCTTTTGCCACCAGTCGGACCCAGCATCGCATAGCAGTAGTTCAACCTCTGAATTACAAGTCTTCAGAACCTTGATCATTGCATCAACGAGCTCTGGCCCGGTGCCATCACCTCTGATTATCGCTGCAGTTTTTTTGCTAGCCAAACAAAGAG
>CAYXGH010000152.1:0-3873 GCA_964464485.1 uncultured Nitrososphaera sp. | reverse complement strand
CATCATGCTCTTGATGTCACTACTAAGAAAAAGTCTTCTTGCAATAGAAAGGTTACGGCAAAAGTAAGCAGTATTACTAGTACAACTGCCTTAACATAGATAATATATATACAATTGGCCCGCCCACTGCATGCATATGTAGCAGGCAGGCAGGCCAACTGCATATCTCTTTTTTGTATTGCCTTTTTTGTAGCTTATGTTTAGGAGCAAGACCAAGAGTCAGGCCGCCGCCCATATACACACACGAGAGAGACATTCCCATACATATCACCTAAAGGGTTTTTGGCAATACCGTATTGCAACTAACCGCGGCTCTCCAACCATCCAATGACGGTATGACTGACTGCAGGTTAGTGCCTTTACTGTTTGCCAGCCCTTCCTGTTTTCAGCCTTTGCTATTTGACTGTGATGTGTATATGTTATTGTCGTGGTAGCTATAATCCTCATAGTCGTCATGGGGGTGTGTTCTATCACCTTTAGTTTATCTTTATTGTTGTTGCTGTTGTCAGCAAGTGTGTCCGTATGTGCGTGAATTTTTTGCGGAACCTTGGTCTTGTCTTGCGTAGTATCATTTGACTAATCTTTGAAAAGTGAGCTTGTCAACATTTTTGATATTTTGAGTTAGCTTGGAACAAGATTGGTAGATGAGGATGTAGACCGTGAGATGGTGCCACAGGATTAAGATTTATGACAGGGAATAGAATTGACATATATCTCTGGCATGGAGCACTTCGAGCTGGCATCAAATCTAAAGATATGTAGGATTCTCAATGGGATGTGGCAGGTTGCAGGCGGACACGGGCCAATAGACCCAAAAGTTGCAGTGGAAGAAATGGTCAAGTATCACAATGCAGGGTTTACCAGCTGGGACCTTGCTGATATTTATGGTCCTGCAGAGGACTTTATTGGGGCTTTTAGGCACAGGCTGTCAGAGCAGGAGCGGCAAAATATTCAGGCATTGACAAAATGGGTGCCCGAACCCAAGAGGATCACCCAGGAGATCGCACAGGCAAGTGTTGAAAGATCGCTTAAGCGTATGGGAGTCAGCTCTCTTGATCTAGTGCAGTTTCACTGGTGGGATTACAACAACCCATATTACATTGATGCCATCAAGTACCTATCTGGTCTACGCGACGAAGCTAAGATCATCAAAAATGTAGGTCTCACCAATTTTGACACTGAGCGCATGCAGATAATGGTGAAGGATGCCGGCCTGAAGGAAATAATATCAAATCAAGTTCAATACTCCATTGTTGATCGAAGGCCTGAGGTCAAGATGGTGCGTTTTTGTCGCGACAATAATATCAGCCTGCTTGCCTATGGCACAGTCTGCGGTGGCCTAGTGTCAAAGCGCTACCTTGGCAAACCAGAACCATCTTCATACGAGCTTGATACAGCGAGTCTGCGTAAATACAAGCGCATGATTGATGCATGGGGCGGCTGGAAATTATTTCAAGAGTTGTTGTCGACCTTGCATCAAATAGCGCAAAAGCACGGTGTGAGCATTGCAAATGTTGCAACACGCTATATTCTTGATAGGCCTGCAGTGGCAGGTGTAATCATTGGAGCGAGGCTTGGAATAGCTGACCACATAAGCGATAATGCACGTGTGTTTGATTTTAGGTTGGACAAAGACGATACTAATAGCATAGAAGAAGTAAGCAAAAAGTCAAACGACCTATTTGATAGAATAGGGGATTGTGGTGACGAATACAGAAGAAGATAATATCAAGGAGATCATGAGAGTATTCTAAAAAGATACTAGAAGTATATTGTGAAATATATTATAATATATAATTTTAAAGATCGTAAAATTTTTCTCTCTTATATGTCTCCTTGAAGTTTGTTATCTAATGCTTAATTGCAATATTCGACCTCTGAAGCTAATGCCTACTAATAACAATCCTAAAAGACAAAAAGGAGGAGAAGAAAATAATACTCCGTCTACGACAGCTTCTGCCACAAGAGCAGAAGATGAAGACACTATCACAACAACAACAACACAACGAATTAACAGGACTTTTGATGAAGCAAAGGAAAATACAAGAAGAGCCGTACAAGAAGCGGAAAGAGAGCTTCCACGATATATGCAGATTGTCACAACCAACCAAGAGCAATCAGTGGGGGCGGTGAGGGATACTATAGAGAACTATCTTGACTCACAGAGAGAAATTACTAATTTTATTCAGTCATTTTGGAAATCATATATTGACAATGTATTATGGACGCCTACAAGTAGAGTCATAGAGAACTATGCGGCAGCTGTAAGCAATACAACTGATGCTACTGTTGCAGCAATCAGGATTTACAATAACATAATTTACGCAAATGCAGAGGCAGTAAGGCTTTCACTGGAATATAATAGAGACAATGCAAGAGAAATGTCAAGAGTCTTTGTAAATACAGCCAAACAATTAGAAAAAATATAATATGAGGATAGATTATAACAAGGACACAACAGCAGCAATGTTAAAACAGAATGAAAAGAAAAATCAGTATGAAGAACAACAGCAACACGATGAGGAGCGTGTAGAAGAACTCAGCAAGCGTGAGATCCAAATACTGAACTGCATAAAGGGCCAATCACGAACCGAAAAGAAAATAGCCAAAATGATCAAGCTTGATATTTTTATCGTTTCCCCATTGATAACGGAACTGATGCTGAAAGGCTATGTCGAGACAATTAGAAGGCGTAGGCTATTTTTCTTTTCAAGAGAATACTGCATAATCACAGCAGATGGACTTGCCGCCCTTGAACAAGCAAGAAGTCTATTTGAAAACATAGTTGAGCTCATTAGAGAGAGGGCTGTTGAAACTATCGACAATATTGCGGCAGATTCACCTCTCTTAAAACTTACAGTAATGTCTGCCAAAGCAGCTTACAAGACTGTAAAAGTGCTGGTGTGAGAGAGCGAGGATATAAAATTGTCGTCTCTATGTGCGACTAACTAACAGTATGTTGAAAACAGATATTCATTCTTCTTAATCTCCATGAGAGGGAAAAGGCACATAGATGCAATGAGCGCGGACAAGCAAGAAAGCATTTATAGCTATTGAAGACTTCAATTGGCATATGCAATATGAAGAAAGCATCTACAACTGTGCTGTTGTCAGAATTGATCTCTCATCACAACAGTAATAATAGTCGCACACACCCGTAAAAATAGTATTAGGGTTATCGTTAATCATGGGTGCAAAAGAATCAGCAGTAGCAAAGTCTAGAGGTTCACAGGATGAACGTGACATGTCTCCACCAGACGCTGCTTTCCTCCGAGTGCTTTATAATAAGAAAAAGATTTCAAAAGATGAAGCAACTTATGCGGAAAATGAAGAACCACGTGATCAATCATGCATCAAATGCAAGTTCAACCTTGGCGATGAAGGCAAGTGTCATGTTGTCGAAGGAAAAATCAATAACGAAAAAGGCATCTCAAAGTTTTTCTCACCAAAAGGCGATGGGATGCTGCCAGGAGACATAGTTTGGATGTATGTAAAAGAATCAGGAAAGAAGCTGAAATACGAGGAAGGGTATGTTATCGAAGAAGGCGCTCCAGGATTTCAATGCAAAGATTGCAAATACTATATGTACTCTGGTAGTTGTCTGTTCATAGAAGGCAAGTTCAAGCCAGAGATGAGCTGTGGTTTTATCGTAAAAATGGGACACGGTATTGAGGTTTAGAAACCGACTTTTCTCTATGCACTTATCTAGCAGGTTTCTCCTCCTCCCTCCCTTTAAAGTGTTCTAGACTTTAAAAATAATTGTTTAGTTATTATCTTTCGTGATGGAACCTACACTAGAAGCTCAAAAGTCAATATCAGCAGATAACGCTATTGTCGTAAAGGGATTGAGGAAATCATTCAAAAAGCTTACAG
>CAYXGH010000151.1:0-3890 GCA_964464485.1 uncultured Nitrososphaera sp. | reverse complement strand
ATAATACAAAATAACTCAGGTTTGAAAGCTTATAGATGTTGTAGTTGAATTATATACAATTAAGTCATGTGTAATTATTAAGTATATTTCACAGATACATCTGATTTTTAGGGTCTCTTATTCCTGAATTTGATGGTCTGTCAAGTTCTGATTTCACTTTTTTACTATCACGAGTCCATTTAGAGAACTATTATCGGTGCGGGTTCGGTGGGATTCGGACCCACGACATTTTAACCCAGTAAAATATGCTGACTGGTTAAGAGCCAGACGCTCTACCTGGCTGAGCTACGAACCCACAAAAAATTTGCGAACCAAAGCGGTATTTAAATTAAACTAACTAGCCACTACAATTCACAGGCAAGATAGCATAGGAGGAGGAGAAGCAGTATTAGCTCCGCTGGAAGTACCAACTTTATGTTCCACTGGAAGCTTTTTTATATATAGAAAGAAAAAAAATATAATATAAGATAAAATAAAAGGCTAAGCAGTTCTAGCCGTCTGCTGTTGTTGTTGTTGTTGTTGTTGACCCCGCTGGATTATCTTGATGATAGCTTCAGAGACAGAACAGTTAAACCGCTCCTTTTCCTTTAGGATTTGCCTGTAGGCATCAAGCGTAATATACACCGGTATCGAGCCGGTGCCTTCAAGTAGTGCCTTGACCCTGAGTAGACCGTTTTCCATTCCCCTTTCAGCAATCTTCTTGAGCTTGACTTTATCCATAAAGCTGCCAAGCGGTCCCATAGGCATATCATAATCCACTGTCATGCTAGTCTTGCTTTTGTTCTGATCTAGCTCTTCAAATTCAACTGTAATCTGCCAGCTCTTGAATGGACCCTCAATCATCTTAGCTACAATCTTGCGCATAGGCACATAATCGATAGTTTCGCAGTCCCACTCAAGCTTTTTACCATCAAAATCTCCGCTTATCCTAAAAATAGTGCCAACCCCAAAGCCGTTCTTCACTTCAACTGGGATAACATTGAGGCCCATATTCTCTGGGAACTGGTCAGCCATGTGCTCTGGCCTTGCAAAATAAGTAAATACCTCGCTGATTGGAGCATTAATTTCCATACTCTTGTGAATAACAGTCATATTGTGCAGAAGAAGAAAGTTGGTGCACTGAATTTAAAGGTTTTGAAAAGAAAAAGGGGATAGCACTAGGTCAAGTCAGTGGGTTGCCTGAGACTATCTCATCAAGGCACTTCACGATGTCTTGTTTTGTAACAGGTATTGGGTTATTGTCAAGATGTCCGCGGTCAGGCATGATGTCGTCTGCTGCCTGGTCAAGTGGCTTTTTTAGCTTGATAGGCTCAAACTTGAGCTTTTGGCATATTCTCTTAAAGCGTTCGTAATATGTCGATTTGTTAAATTTGTGGGCAACTGTCGTACAGGAGGAGAGGGCATAACCGTGGGGTACGCCTTCATTTGAAAAGGCATATGAAAGCGCATGTCCAAGCGTAGTAGATGCGTTGCCAAAGCCGATGCCTGACAGCATAGCACCATAGGGTAGAAGGTGATGTTTGTCGTTGATTATCCCATCTTCCAGTATGTCAAAGGCTTCCTTGCAGAAAAACTTCGTGAAGGGATTTGCAAGCTTGCTATCATATGCTTCAGAGGCTTGGGCTGCGGCATCGCAAGCAGAGTTTCTCAGAATATTGAATGGGGTGCCAGGCAAAAAGTATGGATCCACAATTGCTGCGTCTGCAAGAAAAGCTTCATCTTGAAGGAGCTTTTTCTTGTGGCTAAAGCTAATTACTGCATATGTCGTCATTTCTGCTCCTGTTCCAAATGTCGTTGGGATCAATATCTTGGGCTTGCCTGTAAGCTTGCCAAGATATTTACAGACGTCCATCGAACTTCCGCCACCCAGACCAACATAGCATGAGATATCCTTGTTTTCATACTCCTTTTGTATTGCCTCGACAGTTTCAATTGCGGGGTCAGGCGTTACCTTGTCATATACTTCATAGCCCTTGATTCCCATGTAATCTAACCACTTGTTATAAATGTCTGGAGTAGTTGTGGTAATGACAAGGGCGTTATTTGGGTAGGGGAACTCTTTTGCGGCGTTTTCACCAAACATGATCTTCTTTGGCATCATTACTTTCCAAGCCATCAGGTATTGAGTTTACCTTCATGGTGTTTTATGTCTTACTAGTTAGGACGAAACTTATGTGCCGTGATTATTGCTTACTAGGTTTGCTCTTTTAGCTGGCCAGTTAACTGGTGCTTTTCAATCCTCATAAGGTAAACAATCCCAATGACTGTAAAGACTTCGATGCTCTTGGCAAGGATCCCAGCAAAGTCTACACCTTCTGGTTCGTCGTTTGGAGAAAGCGGTGGTGGTAAGATTACAGAGTACGCATATAGCCCAAGAAGGATGCCTGTTCCAATGAGCCCAAATAGATTGACGGCTAATTTCTTTTGATAGTATTTATGGGCAGACTCGTTTGCAGCCGGTCCGGCCAACGTCAAAAGCGTGTACAACACACCATAAACTATCTGCATACCAGCTGCAACTAAAAGAAATATGCTGTATTCAAGACGCAGCAACGCATGCTCTGCGTAAACTGCAAGATGCACAACGCCACCAGCTATTGCGGCTAGCATTATGATATACCTTATTGTGTCCCTCCTCACGCTCCTCTGGTACCTGCTGCCACTTTTTATCATCCTTCTGTAATTCCAGGCTAGCACTCCACCAAACACTGAAAGAGGCAAGCTGATTGAGATTAACATCATCGCATTCCATATAGTCCCAAAATTCTTGGTGATTGATACGTTAAAGATAACCCTATCGCAGTTGCAGCTTGTAGTACTTGATAGTGTTGTCCGCGGCGGATCAATGTTATTGGGGTTGACGGGATTGCCATCTTTTGCAACGCTGAGCACTATCTGATAGCTACCAACTTCAGGAAAGTTGTAAAACACCTGAAAGTCACCTATTTCCTGTTCTGTCCAAGGCCAAGCCTTAATACGCTCGCCTGTTGTGGCAGAATAGATCTCAACCATAGTATGGATATTGTATGTGTCTTGACCATCACGGTCCTGAACGCTGAACAGAACAGCAACAGGCTCGTTTGGGCCAGCATATTCAGGCTCTAGTGCTTCGTAGGCGTAGTACGGGCCTACGTACCCCCCTCTACTATTGTAATGGGCAAGGTGCTCAAAATGGGCATATGCTGGGACTAGGGAGGAAAGTGGCAATAATAATAACACTATGACCGACATTGCAATAATAAGTCGTCGATGCATCGAGACTGTGTAGTAATATCTACATCTGTCTGTATAAATCTGTCTGTATAAATAATTGCTCTGCAATTATTTTTTGTAGTTGTTGTCTTTGGTGGCAGAAAGATTTGACGATATTGCAGTTGTCTTGATTCTCTTATTGTCGATTTTAAATGCATAGAGCATAGTCATGAGCACCATTGAGAACAGCACAAGCCCGAGTCCAAGGTGGGAAGTCACCAATATTGCGTGAAGCCGCTCAACTATCACTATTGCCCCGAGAGTTATCTGTCCTATCACTGTGCCAGCAGCTATTATAGAAGCTATTTTCATACCTCTCGGGGTATCTTTTGATTTTAGTGTAAAGGCCATTGTAGCAATGACAAGCATGCCTGTTGTAGCGGCAACGGACCTATGGATGTATTCTATGATGAAATCTTGATGAGGCAATAGGCCCTGTGGGCATAGAGGCCAATCAGGGCATGTGAGCCCAACGCCGGAGGCGCTCACATAGCCCCCAATAAATATAAGGGAAAAAAGGACTGCAAGAGTAGTAAATGAGAGAGCTTTGAGTAAGTACATATTATATTAATTATCTCTCACTGTACGTTTATCTTCCCTGTCATGTATGGATGCACTATGCAGTAATAGTCGTATTG
>CAYXGH010000150.1:0-3924 GCA_964464485.1 uncultured Nitrososphaera sp. | reverse complement strand
ACCGCTGCCGCCTATAATACCGTCGCCACCACTTCCGCCGGAGACGACATCGTTACCACCTTTAGCGATTATGCTATCACCGCCGCCCAAGCCGGAAATGTTGTCTGCTCCATCTGTTTCAAAGATACTGTCGCCGGAGGATGTTCCGGTGCAGGAGGATTGGGCTGGCCGACATTGTATATAAGCCGCCAATGCATCCATTGCAATAGTTGGAATAATGCCTAATGAAATGGCTAAAATGAGTGCTCCAAGTAGTATTGCTGCCTTTTGTTCTTTTTGCAAGTGTCATACTTGTTTCTAAATATTTAGACGTAATCGCATTCTTTTAAGAACTTCTCAAATGTCCTGAATTTTCATATATTAATTTTTTGGAGAATTTGGTCAAAATTATGAAAAATTAAATACTGGCTCATATTGAACCTTAGTTTTACATAAAGAGGATAGAGGCACAGTCAGCCAGGGACTTGCACAAAGATAGTAAGTTATTGTTGGTCAGGTTGACTAACGGAGCTATTTTTTGTTGGTAGGCTATCTTATAGCCTACAAACTTGACTTATGTAGATGTCCTATTTTGTCACGAATTATTACTATATTTTTCTGTTGAGACGATGATTGTTCTGTTTTTTCTCGTTTTTCATTTTCAGTAAGCGGCTTCCCTCTGAAACAGTGAGGTGTCGGACAAAAACTCTTACAAAGATCATATAATTACACAGAACTTCTGGCAACTGGAAAACACATGCAGGTATTCATGAACGGACAACATTACATAAAATTTAACAGCTCTTAAAAGTGAGATTATTCATAGAGACATAGAAAGCTGGCTACTCCTACTATTACTGCTATACTATTACTCACCCTGCTACCCAAACTTTAGGCTAGCACAAATTATAATTAAGGCTCGTCTGCTGAAGCATTACATAAATAAATGAATGACGACAGCATATGGAACCCGCCAAAAAAAAGGCGTATGCCAACCATTGAGGACATTGTAAACGCGCAAAAGTTGCTGGCAGGGACTGTTAGAAAGACACCGCTTCAGACTTCCAGAACCTTCTCAGGTCTTGCGGGGACAAACTTGTTTCTCAAGCTGGAATGTCTGCAAGTGACAGGCTCTTTCAAGGTCAGGGGCGCGTTTGTCAAGATCAGCAGGCTCTCTGACAAGCAGGCAGGCTACGGAGTAATTGCAGCGTCCGCCGGCAACCATGCCCAAGGGGTGGCATATGCTGCTATGATAAAAAAGATCCCATGCACAATTGTCATGCCGGAGAACGCGTCGCCAGCCAAAGTTGCAGCGACAAGGTCTTATGGCGCCAAAGTAATTCGGCGTGGTACAAATTATGACGATGCATGGGTTGCGACACAAGAGATTGCCAAGGCAGAGGGCAGGACTATAATTCATGCTTTTGACGATCCCGATATCATTGCAGGCCAAGGCACGATCGGCCTTGAGCTTCTCGAAGATCTCCCAGATGTTGACAGAATATACCTGCCTGTAGGCGGCGGAGGCCTTGCTGCTGGCGTCGCTATTGCAGTCAAGTCGAGAAAGCCAGATGCCAAGATAATAGGCGTCGAGTCAAAGGCCTTTCCTGCCATGAAAGAATCGCTTGCTAAGGGCTCACTTCAGTGTACAAAGCATGGCTATAGCATAGCAGATGGCATCGCAGTCAAACAGCCAGGCGAACTTACACATGAAATACTTAGCAAGTACATAGAAGATATAGTCCTAATTGATGACACATCGATAGTAAAGACGATGTTTCTCATGATGGAGCGCGCCAAATTGGTGGCCGAACCGGCAGGGGCAGCCAGCCTCGCTTACCTTCTATCAAATGGCAGCTATCCAGGGAGCGGGAAGGACAAGGTCGTCACCATCCTATCAGGAGGAAACGTCGACATGTACCTCTTGGGCCAAGTCGTGGCAAAGGGCTTGATGCAAATGGGCAGATTGCTTAAGATTTTTATCCTACTGCCAGACAAGCCTGGTGCGCTTAAAAGCGTAGTAGACTGCATCGCAGAGCTGAGCGTCAATATAGTCGAAGTGGAGCATGACAGGCTGAGCGCTCACATCCCAGCAGGAACTGCTGGCGTTTACCTAAGTCTTGAACTGGAAAACGAAAAACACGCTCACCGTTTGATAGAATTTCTAAAACATAAAGGAATAGAGTTCAAGGTAGTTAGTTAGATAGCTAGCTATCTGACATAGTTGTATTCTCTCAACCCTGCCTTGTCGGCAGTATTGCCGCCTATCTTGACGAGCACAAACTCTTTGTGGGCCTGGATAATCGAGTCATTAAAGTCGCGCTCGTTCCTGTGAAGCCTCTCGTACTCTTCCATTGTGAGCTTTTGTCTTGGGCCGATCTCTGCATCCAAGTCCATCTTACTAACTATCTTCTTGTATTGCGACTGTACCATTCCACTGAAGACCATTGCGCTACTGCCGCTCCCGTAAGAGCCAAATCCAATCCGCTTTTGTTCAAGGTCTATCCCTTTCTTGAACTCAAACTCTAGCATACTTCGCAGACCCATATACATGGATGCAGTATACAAATTGCCAATGATTGCAGATGCTTCAAGCGAGCTAGCCATCTTTTTCTCGTATACTTCGTTGTAAAATGATGTCTGCATGAAAGCTCGCCGGAATTGCTCGTCAGCCTTCATGAATTCAATATCAGCAAGAATTGACTCAATTGTTCCACGAGGATCCTTTGGCTGGGGCTCCGGCATGCCGACCTCTTTGATAACATAATTCCACCTTGGGAGATGGCGCCACTCGTGTCTCAGCAGATAGGCAAGTGCCTTCTCACCCATCCTTCTGTATGGAAGGTGGACTGCGAAAAAATCGATGTGATCAGTTATCGATTCGCCGTCCTCGAGCTTGATAAGCCCCGTCTTAATAGCCTTTTCCTTGTAGGCATCAAACGCCTTCCTAACCGATATCATGTATAACAAATTTGAGTAGTTACCGTTCACAAGAGGAGTCTCTTTACCAAACGGACGATAAAAGTCGTATTCGTTCTTGATCGTTGTCGAAGGAACTTTGGGATCAAATGCCAAAAGCCTCGGATCCTCTTTTACCAACAGAGCAACTGCGCCTGCACCTTGAGTATATTCTCCGGTAGAACCAATATCATACTTTGCTATGTCGCTTACGACGACTATGGCAGACTTGCCATTGTTTTCGTCAGCCCTTATCCAGTTTGCATTGTCATATAGTGCATAAGATCCACTTACGCAGGCAAATTTACATTCAATACCGCCGGCGTGTTCAAATGAGCCTTCGCCGTATATCTGTTCTAACATTCCAATAACAAAAGAGTTCATTGCCTTTGATTCGTCTAGCGATGATTCAGTTGCGACGTAAATTCTTCCAATGTCCTCTGGATGAAGGCGATCCTTCTGCATCAACTTCATGCAGGCGTTTGCAGCCATGCAAGCAGAATCCTGGTTAGTGTCAGCAATAGCCATCTTCTTAATTCCTATACCATACTCGAGTTTTTGGGGGTTTATACCTCTTGCTTCAGCAAAATCCTTGTAATCGATGTAAAGCTTGGGTATATAGATAGCAAGATCATCAATACCTACAACTGGCATTACTGGATTGCACTAATGCTGATAGTCATTTAAAGGTATTTCTGGAAACATTATTTGATCTAGACATATTAATTTATTTGAGCAAAAATTCTATGAGAATGTGTGTTTGCGTAAGTTTCTCTCTCTGACATTGGTTTGCTAAGCGGCACTATCAATGCGCCTGCTAGCACTCATGATGGCCGCCGCCGAATTTGAACTAGAGGTTCTACCTCACATTAAACATACCTTAAACATAAGTTAGGTGGCCAATGGCGCACTCATCTCATATCTCTATATCTAGGATGATCGGGCCATTATGCCGTACTTGGGACCAAATTTAATTGAAGACTGTAC
>CAYXGH010000149.1:0-3925 GCA_964464485.1 uncultured Nitrososphaera sp. | reverse complement strand
AAGATCACCTGCCGTCATAGTAAATTGAATTATAGGAATATTTCTATGTGTTATCGATGCCACAATTCCTCAAATGTGGTCAACCAAGGTTGGCTCAGTTTTTGATTGAGACAGGATGCAACAGGATCGCCTTGAGACAATCTACTTCCCACAGGGGGATGCCTACCTTGTTGGGCTGCATACCCATATTGTATGCAAAAGATTAATTTCATGAGCCAGAGAATCTAATGCGTGATAGAGATTGATTCGTTATTACGCAGTTCATCTCACCTCTCGCACGCCATTTCGTATCAGTTTAGATGTCGGTTTGGTGGGGTCTATAAAGTTGGTTTAAAATGTGGTAATAATAATAATCTGCCATAGCTATCTTGCCTTTAATTGACCCATGAGTTTGCGAAAAATCCAATATGTCCGGTCGGAGGTTATAGTAGGATAGGCGGGACTAATACTTCTATTTTTGACCAATCTGGCATTTTATGAAGTCTTTCAGGTACATATTATATGCAGTAGATCGACATTCATAAATGATTAATGGTTTGAGATGCTCTTATCTCTTAGTGAGTTCGCCTCCCTTGCCCACAGATCATGTGTTTGATTCATAGGTCCGTATCAAGTATTTCTATCGAATTCATATGAATTTGGCAAGGAGGAATTGAAAAGCTGCTGGAGGATTTGCTCACCGTCTGCCAGTTTGCTGGTATATCGATTAGCTGAATAAAAAGGGAGGCAATCTTCAAGCCAGAGGTTGGAAAGACTCTCTTGCGATGCTGCCTGCTGTACTACCGTTACGGCGCCAAAGGCATTGGCACAGTATCTCTTTTCCCCTCATCAGCTGGAGGACCATGAAGAGCTAGATCAGCATCACTCTTGCTGGCAAGAAGAAAGAAAGTTTTTATCAACTGTATCCAATGCACGTTTGTCCCATGGAAAGCTATTCGCTCGTGTAAGGTTGAGGTCGAACCTAAGTGAGCTGCTAGCAATGATATTTCAGGCGAGAATAGATAACATAATATTCCTAGGGGATGTAGTGAAGATATCTCAAGGTACATTGATAGTCAAGTTTCTCAAGAGTTTTAAGATGAGCCGTTAAGAGTATTACGTCCACACCCTATCTATTGAGATCTGCACGCCTTCAAAGCTCTCTCTCTCTCAAACAGAATAATGATCCATTGTTGAGATCGCGAAAGCCAATCCTTTTCAGTTACGATTGCATAGTAGTCTTTTGCTCCGCCCGACAGATAAGGAACAGGTTAGCCATGAAAGGATCGATACAATAAACTCTTATATCAAAACTGCTTGCAAGGAGATTGATTATTGCGCGCAGGGTTCATCCAGAAAAAAAGGGGATCAGAGTACTTGGCATAGCTGAGAGTTTCAAAAAATTTACCAAGAAATCAATCCTAGCCGGCGTGGTTATGCGACGAGACCTCATAATAGACGGTATGGCATACGGAACTACCACAATAGAAGGCGATGATGCAACCAACAGTATAATTTCGATGCACAGGTTACTTGCAAGAGATGACATAAACTGTATTCTGCTTGATGGCCTTGTTATCAGCATGTACAACATCATAGATGGTGAGCAGGTTGCTGGAGAAACAGGTCTCCCTGTAATTGCAATAACGTTTGAAGATTCAAAAGGACTTGAGGATAGTATCAAACACCACTTTGACGATTGGCAAGATAAGCTTGTACAATATCAAAAGCTAGGACAGCGACAGCGAGTGACACTCAAGACCGGTAAGAATCTTTTCATTCGGTGTTGGAGAGTAAATCAGAAGAGAGCAGTCGCCATACTAAATTCTTTTACTCTACAGGGCTCTATTCCAGAGCCAATTAGGGTGGCCAAGCTCGCAGCGCGTTCATATGCCAATGCTTTAAATTATGAGCTGGAAAAGAACTAGCAGCAGCTGTGTGGTGGGGTGGCAGAGCGGCCATGCGTTCGCCTGCAGATCACACCAGCGGTTAGCGAATTTATAGGGGTTCGAATCCCCTCCCCACCTCTCAACAGGAGTCCAAATTCCCATGCTTTTTGAATCAAGATATATATCAAATTGACTCGATTTAATATGACCGGGCTCTTGGCCAGACTTTTATGAGCATCATCTCGATTTCAGACTGAATAATACTCCTCCTGCTTGTGCATCGAAAGTCAGTTCACCGTAGGAATAACTCAAGCACTAAATCACTCCAACAGACTTTGCAAGCTCAAACGCAGATTTCTTCTCTAGCCTGACCTTGCTTAGGATCGTATACCTGTCAGGGCGAAGCGATCGAGCTGCAATCAATGCCTTTACCACCTGCTCTTCGCTCAGTTTAATCTGCTTTGCCTTAGTGGGCGCGCCGACATTTTTCAATGTCTCTGAGATCTTATCCCAGTTAAGGCCATGCAGCTTTGCCATCATTATCGTGCCTATGCCAACGCGCTCGCCGTGCAGTCCGAAGTTTGAACCCGCTACATATTCCACTGCATGGCTGAAGAGGTGCTCAGCCCCTGAGCATGGTCTGCTACTACCTGCGATGCAGGCTGCGACGCCAGCACTTATCAGCGCCTCAACAATTGTGCGTATACTGAACTGGCTCTTGCAGCTTAGTTTCTCTGATTCCTCAAGTATTATCTTGGCACTCATGTAGGCAAGATTGGCTGCGTAGCTTCCAAAATACTCACCCTTCTCATCGCGGGCGAGCTCCCAGTCCTTAACTGCAGTTATTTTTGCAACCAAGTCACCACAGCCGCCAGCCAGAAGTCGGGAGGGTGCTTCCAACATCAGTCGAGTGTCTGCGACTACACCAATTGGCGTATTTGCCTTTATGGAATGCGGCTTGTTAGTCCCTCTTATGGAAACAAACGGGCTTGATATTCCGTCATGCGATGCTGATGTTGGCACGCTCAGAAACGGTCTGCCTATCCGGAAAGCTGTCATTTTCGCAATATCGACAGACCGTCCGCCGCCAAAACCAATTACAAAATCGGGCAGTTTGTCGCCAATCTTGTGCTGCAGCTTGTCAACGATGTCCATTGATGCATGACTTACTACGTACAGTGAGCTTTTTAGAGAGACCTTTTCAAGAGAGGAGTCTAGCTCATCGCCTGCCTTTGATTTGACTGTCCTGCCAGTAACAACTGCAACCTCGTCTGCGCTTTCATTAAGCGTTCTAATAAGCACACCGACTTGGGAAACAACGCCCTGACCTATGAGTATCTTTCTTGGCAACTCCATCAGGTGGGTCGGCGGAGCAGAACTCAATTAGAAAAACGCTGCACGCAACAATTAATTAAGCTTGCACCTATCTGTGTTTGTTTTGATCTCTTGCTTTAGAGAATTCATAGTGGAGAGTTTTGGCACCTGTGTGTATGTATGTACGTATGTATGTATCTTCAGTTACACCAGATGATGTGCTCCTGCTCCTGCTGCTCCTGCCGCCGCCCCTCTCTCATCAGTATTCACGTCACTGAATCTGTATTGATAATGCGTATCTTTGTTAAATATCTTCCATCTTATATCGCTGATAATCATAATATTACATCTTCCACAGACCAACTTGCATCTTAGAACTTAGTTTTGTAGCTGTTGATTTATCTATCAGGCAGTCTTGGTCGAAGAGCATTGGAAAGGGTTTGAACAACCTTGGATTTTCGAACCTGTATTTACTACACCAACCACAACAGTAATAATAATCCCTCCTTATCAACATCTAATGAGTTTTGGCTCTCTGCCTTAGTGATACTTCAGTAGCAAATCAGCAGCATCACAGCTCTATCTATCTTCCGAACTGAACAGGTAATGCAACTTAAACCGGCATGGTATTTATTTTTTTCAATTCGTAACTTTTTGAGACGAACAAGCCAAATACTTAATAATACCGGCATCAATGTAAGAGATGCCATTACTCTTGACGGAGACGTTCGTTTGACGGTCAT
>CAYXGH010000148.1:0-3944 GCA_964464485.1 uncultured Nitrososphaera sp. | reverse complement strand
GAGGTCTGTGTGAAATGCTATTGTATGACCTAACATCAGTGATAGTCGGGTCTGCAATTCTCGCCGGGCTATTTGTTTCTATCGCCATTCGCAGGCCCAAGACCATCATTGCCTTAAACAACAACTGGCAAAAGATGGAGGTCAGGGCATAACTCCAATTTTATTCTCACTACACTTTTATAACATTTAGATTGTGCTTTAACTGCTCCCTTGGCAGCAGCAATTAAGGTTTTCGCAGTGGATATTGATGGCACCCTTACTGAAAATGGAGGCGGCATGGTGCATCTTGCAGCTCTTGCGAAGCTACGCTATCTTGAAAAGATGGGCTACAATGTAATCTATGTTACTGGCAGGTCATCTATTGAAGCGTATGTTCTTGCAGTCTTTGGTGGCACGACTAGAATTGCGATTGGCGAAAATGGAGGCGTAATCACAATTGGACCACAGGAGCACAGGCTCTTGGCGAGCAAGGAAAAATGCATCCAAGGCTACGAAGTGCTGAAGAAAAGCATTGATGGTGTGAAGATAAAGCCAGTCTTTCCTAGAATGACTGAAGTAGTATTGCTTCGTACTTTTGACCTAAAGGAGGGCCAGAAAATTCTAGACGAGTACCGCCTTCCCCTTTACCTATCGGATAGCAAGTACGCTTTTCACATAAATGAAAAACGGATCAACAAGGCGTATGGCCTTAAAGAGGCACTCCTGCTGCTCAAGGTGGACCCCAAACAGGTTGTCGCAATCGGAGATAGTGAGACTGATGTACCTTTGTACGACATTTGTGGTTGTAGTATTGCGCTTGACCAAGCCGAGAAAAGTGTTAAGGCCAAGGCTGATCATGTGGTAGCCGGAAGGGAAGGTGCCGGCCTTGTAGAAGCAATAGATTTTGTCGCATTTAACTACCTAGGAGTAAAAGCATGACTCTTAGAGTTTTAATCCACGAGGTACGTGAACTTGTTTCCTCGGCACTTATATCCGCAGGCTACCCTGTAATTGAGTTCGACGTATCAGAGCCTCCCCAACAAGCATTTGGCGACCTATCATGCAATGTGGCATTTCTCCTAAGCAAGCATCTAAAAAAGCCTCCTCCCAAAATAGCAATTGAGCTGGCCGAAGCACTTAGACAACGCATACAAGGCAGCTATATCTTGTCAATAGATCCTGCCGGTGGCTACATTAACTTCAAGGCAAACTATGCTCGGTTGTCGCCGGCCACGCTATCGCAAGTCCTATCAAATCCCGAGAATTATGGGTATCCTAACTCTGGACAGGATATGCACATCATTATAGAGCACACGAGTATCAACCCAAATAAGGCCCTGCATGTAGGGCATATGCGCAATGTAATAATTGGTGACACTTTGTACCGCATAATGAGGGCAACAAACCATAGGACAACAGTCCTCAATTACATTGATGACTCCGGAGTGCAGATAGCAGATATTATAGTAGGATTCAAGTTTGCAGGCTTCCCAGTCGCACCGCCAACAAAGAATCAAAAGTTTGACCAGTACTGCGGCGATGAAGTATACGTCAAGATAAATGAGATATATGAAAAAGATCCGCAGGTTGCAGAGAAGCGGAAGCTGGTACTCAAAGAGATAGAGGAAGGCAAGTCAGAGATCGCCCGCTTTGCTATGGATATTACACTACAGGTCTTGCAAGAGCAGTTGAAAACATGCTGGCGTATGAAAGTGCATTATGATTTGCTGAATTTCGAAACTCACATTGTTGGTTCAAAGTTGTGGAGTAAGGCCTTTGAGCTGTTAAAAAGCAATGGCATTGCCAAGTATGAAACAGAGGGCAAGAACAAGGGATGCTGGGTGATAGAGGGCAAGGAGAAGAAGGAGGAGGACAAGGTCTTGGTAAGGAGTGACGGCACTGCAACGTACATTGCAAAAGACATCCCCTACGCTGCATGGAAGTTAGGGCTTGTTGAAGATCCATTCTACTACCAGGAATACACAAAGCAGTGGGACGGCTCAATGCTATATGCTACAACCCTTGCCGATGGCAGCAGCAGCAGCAAGTCTGTTGATAAAAAATTCAACGGTGGTGAACGAGTTATAACGATAATTGACTCAAGACAGTCAAGACTCCAGGGGATAATCTCACAGGTGCTTTCAAAGATTGGAGTCAGCGGCGGTGGCCACAAATATTTCCACCTCAGCTATGAGGCAGTGACCCTCAGCTCCGATACTGCCAAGGAGTTTGGAATCGATATCGGTGATAGACACTTTACGCATATGTCAGGCCGGAAGGGAATTTACGTCAATGCCGATTACGTGCTTGATGCTCTCCATGCCAAGGCATACAAGGAGGCAAAGACAAGAAACCCTGATTTTTCGGATCAGCAGCTAAATAAGATAGCGGAGGAGATCTCGATATCCGCCATACGCTATAACATGATAAAACAAGACCTTGACAAGATAATTACATTTGACATCAAAGAGGCGCTGAGCCTTGAAGGCGACACTGGCCCCTATTTGCAATATGCATATGCTAGGTCACAGCGCATACTGGAAAAGTCAGAACAAGGCATTATTGCAGGAAGAACCAAATTTGCTTTTGAACAGCTGACACACGACTCAGAAATTGCTCTGATAAAAGAGATATCAAAGCTTGACCTTGTGGTTGAGAATGCAGCCAAGTCGCTCTGTCTGAAGTCACTTGCTCACTATGCGTACAACCTTGCGATGATATTTAATCTCTTTTATGAAAAGGTACCTGTGCTAAGAGAACAAGATAATGAGGTGAGAATGGCTCGCCTGGGACTAGTTAAAGCCTTTGGTGTTACTTTGAAAAATACGCTTGAAGTGCTTGGAATAACTGCGCTTGATCGCATGTAATATTAATGTGTCCCAATATAGGCATAAACTATTGACCGTATTGAAACACTTGCTATTATAGGCCACAGATACTTGCCTTTATGCTCTCTCTTTTCATATATGTCTCTGTAGTAGGCAATACCTGCATCATTATCCTCATGCCATTGAAAAGAGAGTTTTTTCATCGGAACTGATTTTTTGTGTGAGTTTTTTGCAGGTCTTCTGGAAGACCTCAAAAGCAATCTTAATGCCTGCTGGGATATTATTATTATTATATACTTACAAACTATAATGTACCTACTTTTTTAGATTGATTTTTATCCCATGCGTGCAACTATCCGCTTGCTTTGACAAAGATCGATGAAAGCTCTTATGTGCTGCTGTTCCACACTCCACGCAAAAAGTGGCTTACCAAAGTAGCGTGGGACAAAAAGTTCCATACGCATCTTGGGATAATTGATATCTCTTCGATAATCGGCATGGAGTATGGCTCGGCAATCAGAACCACGGAAGGAAAGCTCATTTTCCTTATGGAGCCTACCATACATGATTTTATAATGAAGTCAGAGCGCAAAACACAGATAGTTTATCCAAAGGATTTAGGATACATAGCGGCGCGTACTGGGCTCAAAAACGGCTCAAAGGTGCTCGAGATTGGAACAGGCAGTGGAGCACTTGCTACCTTCATGGCAAGCATCGTCAAGCCGGAGGGTCACATTTACAGTTTTGACGTCAATTCTGAGTTCATGGAGATAGCAAAGCGCAACCTCGAAAAAGCCGGTATGGACAAGTATGTGACGATCCTACAACACGATCCACATCAGGGCATAGATATCCGCGATGCTGATGTTGCAACCGTCGACCTTGGCGATCCATGGACTGTAGTCGATCAAGTGTATGACGCCCTAAAAGGGGGCGGCGCATTTGTAGCTATCTGTCCTACGATGAATCAGATCGAAAAAACTGCAGCACAGTTAAGGAAAAGCGGTTACGCTGATATAGACTGCATAGAACTTATGATCCGCAAGATGGAGGCAAGAGAGGGAATGACTCGTCCATCAATGAGGATGATAGGACATACCGCTTATCTTGTCTTCGCAAGGAAGGTGGAAAAGCTGC
>CAYXGH010000147.1:0-3987 GCA_964464485.1 uncultured Nitrososphaera sp. | reverse complement strand
ATCGTGCAGCATTATGACAATCATTCGTTAGCCCTTCCGCCCAGCTCATGAAGGTCTAATGCGGTTCGTACATCACAATTCATATTTATCATTATAGCTTGATGTTTACAAGAGTTAATTGCTTTTTACTTTCTTAGTTAATTAATTGTAGGAGTTCAAGGTATATATGAGAATTAGCTTCCCTCCTGTATGTAAGAATAGAAAAGAGGGATCCACATAGTTGTCTGATATTACTACTATTGCACATGATGTTCTTATCATCGGGTCAGGTCTAGCCGGCCTCCGCGCAGCTATTTCTGCAGCTGCCGTTGACAAAAAGTTGACCATAGCTGTCATTTCCAAGGTGCAAGTAATGCGCTCCCATTCTGTGTCTGCAGAAGGTGGGACTGCAGCAGTGCTCTATGAAGAAGAGGGCGACAACCAAGAAGCTCATATTTACGATACGATCAAGGGGAGTGACTTCTTAGCAGACCAAGATGTAGCTGAGCTCTTGGTAAAGAGCATGCCATATGAAATCTATCAATTAGACCATTGGGGAATGCCATGGTCAAGGCGCAAGGATGGTAGGATAGCACAACGCAAATTTGGTGGCTATTCGTTCCCGCGTGCAACATTTGCTCAGGACAAAGTAGGCTTTTACGAAATGCAAACTCTGTACGATACATGCCAAAAGTATGACAATATTCACTTTTACAACGAGTGGTTCTGCACATCGATACTGCAGGAGAACAACACCTTCCAAGGAATAACCGCCATCGAAATGAAGACTGGCAACTTTACCATATTCAAGGCACCGGCCGGCATAATATGCGCTGGCGGCGCCGGTAGGATCTACAGCTTTTCTACTTATGCATTTTCGTCTACCCCTGACGGTCTGGACATGGCCTACCGTGCAGGCCTTGCACTAAAGGACATGGAATTCGTTCAGTTTCACCCCACAGGCATATTGCCATCTGGCATACTGATAACAGAGGGTGCAAGGGGCGAGGGAGGTTATCTAATTAACAACAAAGGCGAGCGCTTTATGCAAAAGTATGCTCCTGGGAAGCTCGAACTTGCTCCAAGAGACGTTGTGTCACGCTCGATGATAAGAGAGATACAAGAGGGAAGCGGATTCAAGCATGAAACTGGAGTGGATTGCCTTAAACTCGATCTTACGCACCTTGGAGGCGAGCGCATAAAAGAAGTACTTGCAGGCATCCGCGAAATTGGGATCAAGTTCTCCGGCACTGACATCATCAACGAGCCTATCGAAGTGAGACCTGTCTGCCACTATATGATGGGCGGCATTCATACTAACATCGATGGCGCAACTGAAATAGCGGGCCTCTGGGCAGCTGGAGAAGCTGCATGCAACAGCACGCATGGGGCAAACAGGCTTGGTGCCAACTCAACATCAGAATGCATAGTGTGGGGTAAGATAACCGGAGAGCTTGCGGCAAGATATGCAACTGGAAAAAAGGTTGACTCCCTCAATAGAAAGCAGGTGCTTGAGGAGGAAAAGAGAATATACGATGGGCTGTTCCGCGGAAGAGGTGCAGTGAACCCATATGAAGTAAGAAAGCAGCTGTCAGACATGATGGATGAGAAGGCCTACGTCTTTAGAAACGAGCAGGAGTTGACTAGCGCACTTGAGCAGGTAAGAGAGCTAAAAGGTGCAATGTGGAAACACGTTGAGGACAAAGCCAAAGAATACAATACAAACTTTATCAACGTAATGGAGACAGACTCGATGCTCAGGACTGCTGAGGTTTTGCTTGTTGGAGCGCTCAACAGGCGAGAGTCTAGGGGCGCGCATGCAAGAACCGACTATCCCTACCGCGACGATGCGAACTTCTTGAAGCACACCCTAGCCTACTTTACGGGCAACGGCGGGCCTAAAATGACATGGCATCCGGTGGCTTTTACACGATATGCGCCAGTTGAGAGGAAATACTAGAGATGGAAAAAGAAGTAGCTGATCGCAATAATCGTGAGGGAATGATGGGATGGCTCAATCCCAGACGCTATGGATGGGAACGGCTGTCTTACTGGTTGCAGAGGTTAACAGGTGTGGGCTTGCTTGCCTATTTCATTGCTCATATTTATGAAACCAGCCAGATCACTGGCGGGCCTGCCTTATGGGAAGCATTCCTGGAGCTTACGCAAACTACTCTTGGTCATATTATTCTAATAATCGTAATCGGAATGTGCGTCTTCCATTCAGCAAACGGAATCCGCCTGATATTTGCACATGGAGGCAAGGGGCTTGGCAAACCGGGTAGGCCAGACTACCCCTACGACGCTGTATCGCTCAACTACAGGCAAAAGTCTGGCATTTGGATTGCACTGATACTTGCATTAGTCGCAATGCTATATGGAGCATCTGTGCTCTTTGGGGGCGAATAGTAAGAACATGACAATGCTTCGTGAGAGCCAAATAATGAAAATACACTATATTACAGGCGTTGCCGCACTATTCGTCGTCGCAGTCCATATCATGATGCGCATAGCGATCATGCCATATGGCATGAGTCTTGAATATGAGACTGTGATCGCTAACTATCAAAACATACCTTACATCGTGCTGCTTGAATCAATACTGGTGCTCGTGTCGATCCATGGCTTTAACGGCCTGCGCATAATCCTGCTAGAACTGCGTCAGAGCAAGAAGTGGGAGGACGGTGTGACAGTCTTGACGATAGCGGCAATGATTGCCTTAATAGCGTACGGTACGCGTACCATTATCATAGCTAACGGTCTTGGATTTGAATAAAAATGACTGAACAGTTAATCGAAAAAATAGAGACAATGGAAAAAAAGCATGAAAAGGAAAAGCGCCAAAGCGAAAAAGAGTACCCAAAGAGCTCTGTCACTTTAAAGATATACCGAGCTAACAGGCGCGCTGGCGAATCTCCGCACTATGACAGAATAGAGGTGCCGGTACAGCGCTGGACTACCGTGCTTGACGCACTACTGTATGCTAAGGCGTACAAGGACCAAAGCATTGGTATCCGCTATTCGTGTAGGATGGCATCATGTGGTTCGTGTGGTATGAAGATAAACGGCATTCCCCGCCTTGCATGCTATACCAAAGTATCAGAGCTTCAGGGAAGAGAAATAACGGTTGAGCCTCTTTCTAATTTCCCCCACATTCGAGACCTCGTGACAGACTTTTCCCAGTTCTTTGCACATCACCGCAACGTGGAGCCATATATACAGAACGATAACACAGACATGCAGGAAAAGAATAAGCTGACAGAGTTCATGCAGACTCCAGAAGATGTAGACAAGTATCTGCAGTTTTCATATTGCATCAAGTGCGGCCTATGCTATTCTGCTTGTCCCACAGTGGCTACTGACACTCGGTTCCCTGGGCCTCAGGCTCTTTCACAGGCGTACCGCTACTTTATTGATAACCGTGACACCGCACCCAAGGAGCGACTCAACCTAGTGGACGATAGGCACGGCATATGGCGCTGCCATTTTGCCGGCTCATGCAGCGCAGTCTGTCCTAAGGGCGTCGACCCTGCGCTTGGCATCCAGCTGCTGAGAGGACACCTTCTAGGGTACTCGAAAAATGAAAAGAAGGTGGCAGAGCTGAAAGAAAGACTGAAAAAGGATGATTAGGCGGCCGGTTTGGGCGGGTACTTGCTCTCGTTCACCTGCTTGTTTATAGCATCGGCCATGAAGTGATTGCTGACGTTCACGTTCACTCCGTCCACGCTAGGCAACTTGTAGATATTGTCCCGGACGTCTTGTGCTATCTTAAAGCCAAAGACTGCAGGGCAGAATGGGCTTGTCAGGTGCAAGTCAACCTTGACCTTGCCTGAATCAATGTCCACCTTGTCGACAAGCTCAAGCTCCATTATCGAAACTCCAATTTCAGGATCGACTATCTTGGTTAGTTCTTCAAAGATTTTTCTGCGAGTCTGCTGTATCTGCTCTTCCTGACTCATTATGTAAGAATTTCTCAGATACCATATTTAACTATTCTATAAATGGCAT
>CAYXGH010000146.1:0-3990 GCA_964464485.1 uncultured Nitrososphaera sp. | reverse complement strand
TGTGCTGTTAGTTGGCTCAAGATAATTAATTTGCATCAGGAGCGCGAAAAATAGAGATAGTTGAACATTTCTGATCGGGTTGATTGGGACACTCCCTCCCCCTCTAGTACTCCATCTATTATTAGCTAATTTTGCGGATAGTGGTGTGTATGTCAACAACAGTTCAAGCGGAAGCATCAAAACCGCAAAGAAAGATGCAAGAGTGCAATCGCTGCAAAGCTGCAGGCTTTCCACACCAGCTTATAGCCTTCGAGAAGGTTGGCGAGGATCCGGCTACAGGCAAAGTCAAGTGGAAGCTGGTAGACGAATACGGGAATGAACATGTGCACAAGGGTGGGACTCAACTCCACACTGCGCTTAGGCGTAAGCGAATCGTAGATATTGCCACAGTAGCTGATGTCAGCGAGGCAAGAAAACTACTTGCGCTGGGCTGGGAGTACAAAACCTCATATCCAGCAACACTTGCTAACATTCCGCACTATGTGCTGGTAAAGCGCGAGTGAGCGTAGTCGTCGTCATCGTCATCATCATCACTTTTTTGGCACAAAATGCAGCGGCGGCAAAATTGTCATGTGCCTTCCCTCTTTCTTTTTGCATGCAACATCTTCTAATCAAAATAAACTAAAAATGAAAATGATGAAGAATTTGTGAGGTAGCGCAAGAAGAATGACCTACCAATTCTGTTACGTCAATAATGTACGCCGACGATATGCCTGATAAAAAAATTCAGGAGGGTTTTGGACACCCTTCCATAGGCCAAATAAATATTTCCTTGCCAGGCAGCTTCCATAGCTCACTTGCATACAGATCGGTATTGTCTATGTGGCAGCGCTCGCACATATTAACAGCTATGTCCTCAGAGGGTTTGCCTATCAGCGTTAGGAATTCTTTTGCATACTCTACTGCCTCGGAGTCTATTTCCTTTGGCACCTGTGTCGATTGGCTCTTGTCAGTCGGTATGAATACGTCAAAGTGGAGCCTTCCCTTGTCTGCATATGTGTTGTAAACTACTACCTTTTTTCCTGACCCATTATAGGGCTCAAGTTTTGCCTGCATACCATAAGTGGTGCAAGAATGAAATTTATTTTTTGCTCTATACATCTTATTTCAATTTCTTTGTCACTTGTACTTGTCACATCTGCATTTTGTGCATATAAAGGCCCTCTTTTTGCTGTCATATTGGTGTAATCCAAGCCTATGACTGCATTTTTTGTTTGAGCATATCGCCCCGTGTCCCATTTTTGCTTCTAGCTTATGATTCCAGACACAAACTCGGCCGCAATGATATGCTTGCACTTCAGGAAGCGGAAGTTAAAGTCAGGACATGTGCACATCTTGATGTCTGCATCAACCCTATAGAACTTGCCTTTGTCCTTGCTGCTACGGACTTCAAATAGCCGCTCTTTTCTATTCGTTTCGAGTATCATTGGCTCTCTTTCATTTAGCTCTACTATGCCATAAGCGCGGTCTATGCGTTTTAGCATGTCCAGCAAATCCTGACGGGAGATCCTCCTTTTGTTCTTCAACCAATTCATCGCACAAAAGTAGTCACATTCTGAGTATATAATAAAAGGAGTACTGGGCGGAGCGGGGGAGGGGAGAGAGAGATCACGTAGTCAGTGTTCGACGCAGCTTTTCATACTCTTGTGGGCTTATCTCACCCTTTGCTAGCCTGATTTTCAAAATGCTCAAGGGATCCTCGGCTGCTTGCTGTCCGTAGCCGCTACTTCTAATTTCCTCAACAAAATCCCAGCGCTTCCTAACATCTGCATTCTTGCCTGCGCGATAGATGGCCCGTGATAACTTGTTCTTGTCTTTTGCAAACGACGCTGGCACATGAAGTGCTACCATGAATCCTTTGGTGGCGAACATATTCTTCCAGTCTGCTGGATAAGGGATATGGACGGGAGTAAAATCAAGTGGAATAAGTTCATGGGGAGCTCTTTTCTGAGGATCCTTGCTCTTCCACAGATAGCCGACGTAACCGGGGCTCGTTTCTTCTCTCTTCTTCTTTGGCTTGATCACCAACTCCATTATCGATGGATCATGCGTCCTGCCCACAACTACAAAGGTCGTACCGCCGTACCTTCTGGAAGCTGCCTCTCTTTGTTCCACCGCCCTTGCGCTGGCCCGCCGCTTGTTGAAAAAGCCAACTATGTGCACCTGCAAGATAGTTCTGTCCGGTTTGTAGCCAAACAGCTTTAGGTACTCCAGAACCTCAGCCCGGCGATTTGAGGGAACCTGATCGGCCACTATATGCTCAGCTTCAGTAATTGTTGATGCCGTCTGACCTCTTTTCCTTTGCTTATTGTCGGTTAGAGACATCTAGGCTCGCTTGATCTGCATTGTATAAGTAACTTGATGATAAATCAGCTATACGATTCAATAGCAGAGCAATACAAAAAAATACATTTGAGTGTAAATGACATTGCCGCTTTTATTACTTTTAGAAGCCTCAGAAGTAGAGATTATACATTCTATTATCATATTGTCAGGTTATATTGTAGGGGCAGTAATGCAATATGAATAGGGGTTTGTTATCACCATTCAGAGACTTTAACGCGGTCCAAGCACGGGTAAGGCAGACCCTTGATAGAGGTGTGCAGATCGACCTTTCCACAGAGTCCTGCAAGCGCTTCCTCAGGCGAAAAGTTAACCAAAAGGTGGGCGTCGTGATACTCTATGTAGACATTGATGGCTCGACCAAAATGAGCATGGCACTATCCTCTGACAAGTTTGCGACGATATTGCACGTATTTTCGCAGGAGATGAGCCTTGTAACCTTAGAGTATGGTGGCTATGTGCTAAAATATGTAGGTGATGCAATCATTGCCCTTTTTCCTGCCGAATACGACAGCGGCCAAGCATCCAAGAACGCAGTAGACTGTGCAAAAGACATGCAAAGGATCATCAAAGAGTGTGTTAACCCCGAGCTAATCGCCCGAGGGCTTCCACAGATAACCCTAAAAATGTCGATCGACTACGGCGATGTGCAAGTCGTGCTCTATGGCAAGAGTATAGATCGGTCTCATATTGACATAGTAGGATCAAGCATCAGCATGGCCGCAAAAATGATACCACTGGCTAAGACTTGGCAGATAGTCATTGGCCAGTCAATGTATGAAAATCTAGATAGCAAGCAAAATCTTATAGAAATGAATGTTGATCCCACGAGGTGGACCTACGTTGATGAAAAGACTGGAGGCAGCTACAAGCTGTATACGTTGAGATAGTCTCTCTGTTAAGAACTGGTTGAAACAATGTTCATTCTTCTATATGTCATACTGACCACTATCTTGCGATTAGAATGATCGCTACAACAATAGCAACATCATCCTCAACAAGACTAGAGAGAGATCTCGCTAAAAGTGAGTCAATCTTATAAAGCGATTAATCCTTGCGAGTCTCCAACGATAAACTCATCCATCACATAATACCAAGCGAATGATGTAGAACCATTCAGTAGTTTTTTCTTTCTCGGGGAAAGGTAGGCGCGAGCATATTTATTTGAAAAAAGCGCCTTCTATAGCGTGAGCGTAGTCAGTGAAATAATGCCCCAAAAAAAAGTAGTCGTTACAGTCGACATCAACGATAACCCTTCTGCACTGGATGTAGCAAAATTGATGGCAAAACATAGAATTGGATCGATAGTAGTGATCGAAGGCGACAATAAGAAGCCAGTCGGCATGGTCACTGAAAGGGATATCATAAAGAAAGTAACTGCCCAGAACAAGAGCGCTGATCAAGTTGCAGTCAGGCATATCATGTCATCCCCTCTTGTCACAGTCAAATCCATTGATTCTATCGACACCGCGGCTGAAACAATCGCAGGGAACAGGGTCAAGCGGCTAGTTGTACTAGAGCAAGATGGCTCAATGGTTGGCATATTGTCAGTAAGCGACATTGCAAAAAAGCTAGCAAGAATACTGACTGAGGATTACAGCAGGTATCGATCGCTTCGCAACCTGCTGGACACGGATTGATGGCTAC
>CAYXGH010000145.1:0-3998 GCA_964464485.1 uncultured Nitrososphaera sp. | reverse complement strand
AAGACGCCATAAGAGAGGACGATGCCTCAGATCAGTCAACTGGTCCTGTCAAGTTCGCATTTGTAGACTCGTTTTGGACCGACTATACTTCACTTGGAGGAGTCATAGCAAGCACATCCTCTGAAAGCACTACGGCGCAGCCACTACCACCAGTAATAAAGCAGGAAGTAGAGCCTGGAGAAGGAGAAGCTGTCTTAGCAGTTGTTCTAAGAAACCGAGGCTTTGCAGACGCAACAAGCATAAGCGGCTCACTTGATTTACCGTCTGGCTTCAGAGCCCTTGTTACTCCAGAAGATGTGGACTCTGATACCGCTTTAGCAAGCTATAACGGTGTAGTCGTGGCAGGTCAGACCTTTACCCTTTACTTTCGCGTGGAAATAACAACAGAGTCTCAAGTAGACAGAGAATACATGGGTGAGCTAAAGATACGTTACTTTAAGGTCGCCGAGCAGGAAGATGAAGATACGGAATCAACAACACTTGATATTCCATTCCGGCTAAGTGGCAAGGTTATTCTGAGTACTGCTGCTGCTGCTGTTATGACATCCTCTGGTACCAGCATGCAAGGCGCAGAGTCCAACTTATCCCCTATCGTAAGTGCGAATCCTGGCGTTGTCAATCCATTAAAAATAGAAATCAGTAATAATGGATCAGCTATTGCTACAGGAGTTATAGTAAATGTGCTGCCATCGAGCACTGTATCCTCTTCTCCTGCTCAAACCGGAGTAGATGGAAGCGGCAGCAGTGGTGGTAGTAATAATAACAACATCGAAGAAAGTACAACCTCTGCACCGGCACAGCAAGCGCTACCGTCGTCATCCTCTCCAGCTACAATGGTGATTGTTGGCTCCCCTACATTTAACATTGGTCTTATAGGCGCGAATGAAAAGAAGGAAGTAGTGCCCACAATTTTTCCTGCAGATACAGCGGCTGGGACACTTACAACTTTGGACATCCAGATATCATATAACGATGCGTACGGCAATAAGAGGACTCTAAATCAAGTTCTCGGTATCCAGATATCCCCTGAATCACCCCAATCAGGCTTGAACGTTTTGCCTACTAGTTTAGCATCCTTGAATAGTGTGCCAGGATCTTCATTGTCTCCATTGACACGCACTAGCCTTGGAGCATCTTCGAACAATAACACGATGAGTCAAAGTGAGGTCGTCAGTAGTAATAGCACTACTAAAAATTCGTCCTCAACTCAACCGCAATCTATCCAAATTACTGCAGGAAGCATTCAGGATCTATCATTTGCGATCGCAAACAATAATGATCCAGGAGTATCGATAGCCGATGTTGTAGTATCTCTTACCTCCGAATCAAGCGCACTGAGAATCCTAGGCGACTCGCGCTGGAACTTGCAGAGCATAGGCGCTGACTCGCAGCAGGAGCTATCGACTCGGGTATATGCTTCGACCTCTCTGATCGGAAGCCCGGTTTTTTTTACAGTAACCATGCAATACATACGAAATGGCAACGAGCTGAAGACAGAGTCGTTCCAGCTCGGGGCAATAGTTGTCGGCGACATTAGGATAAGTGTAAACGATGTTTCAATTAGTTACATAGGAGATACACCGAACCTTGTGGGTAATCTCATAAATGAAGGAAACACTCCAGCCCTATTTACAAAGATAGAACTGCTTGGATCACTCACACAAGGGGGACTACAATTGTTGCGCCCAACTGTCTCTTCGCAATTTCTTGGAGACTTGGCAGTAAATTCTCCACTTCCTTTCAATATCCCCCTGCAGATCACGCAACAGAACATAGCCCAAGAAGTGACAGACAACGGTTATCCAATTTCACTTAGAATTACCTATAGCGACGAGCTGAGAAATACCCTTGAATTGGTGGTAAATGAAACAATTAGCCTTGAACCCATACAACCAAGCACAGGACAGCAGACAGACCCATCCTCACAGCAAAATTCCATGGTCAACAATGGTTTCGTGGATGCTTACTGGGCAGACAGCGTAGCAACATCTTCTTCTACTACTACTGGCAACTTGTCAAATGCCGCAGCAGGGCCGATTGCTTCAACCTTGCCATCTGAAAGGGAGGTAGGCCCAGGTGAAGGACCCTCTTTTCTTGCGGTGGTCCTAAGCAATACAGCCTTTTCAGATATCACTGGCATAATCGGTTACCTCGTGCTTCCCGAAGGGTTTGCCGCCACAACTACTACTACAAGCGCTACTGATGATGCCTCTACCAACACAACTTCAAGACAGACAGCGATTGCCAGTTTGAGCAACATAGTCAGGGCAGGCCAGACCTATACGCTATATTTCAAAGTGAACGTGCTAGAAACAGCGCAAATAGGCTTTCATGAGGCTCTACTAAGGATCAATTACTTCAAGGTTCCAGAGCCTGAGCCAGGGACATACAGGGTACAAACTATAACCGTGCCATTTGAACTTCCGGGCAAAGTTATACTGGACGCTGCAACAGAGGCAAATGATCTTGTTCCAGGCGAAGCCAATGAGGTAAAATTAACAATCAGGAACAGAGGCTCTGCAGATGCCCATAGTGTTATCATCAATATCAATGCCATAGGCGGCAGCATAATCACCAATGACGCCGTAGCTGCGGGTAGCACAAGCAGTGACAACGCTTCCAGCAACGAAAGTGATACTGGCCCACAGGCCAATCAGCAGCAACAGGGACAACAACCTTCTTCTTCTGCTGCAGTAGCGAGTATAGGCGCTAGAACTTTCAATATTGGAACAATTCCAGCCAACGGATCCGCTGAGATAGCTACTACTGTTTATCCATCCACCTCGGCTGGCGGGACTTTGCAAAACCTGGACATTGAAATATTGTATAACGATGCAAATGGAAACAGAAGATCAACACCTTTTTCGATTGGGTCCAGGGTGCTACCAAACCCACCCGAAGGGGGGTTGAGCGTGGCTCCATCTTCCGCCCACATACCAGATCAAGAAAGAATTATTCTTGCTTCTACAATCACCGGCAGTCCAACAACTGGCGACAGTGCTGATAATGCAAGCAGGAATAGTTCCTCAGAAGTTGTCATAATTGCAGGCAGGGCACACGACCTGAATTTCAATATTACGAACAATAACATAAACCCAATAACCGATGTTGTTGTTACGCTTGTTCCAAGATCAGAGTCTCTGGAAATCCTTGGAGATTCTAGGTGGACATTACAGGAGCTAAGCGCGCAAAGCAAGGCGCGATTCTCAACGCGTGTTTTTACCTCCGAGTCGCTTATCGGAAGCCCTGTTTCCTTTGAAGTCAGAGTGCAATACATCTCCGGCGATCAGATAAAATCTGATTCTTTCTCACTAGGAGGAAACGTAGTAGGCGAGATAAAAATAGGTGTAAACGACCTCTCAGTCAGATATATTGGAGATGTTCCGAACCTTACTGGGAACCTCCTCAATCAGGGAAATACTAAGGCGTTGTTTACCACAATTGAGATTCAAAGTTATCCTACATCAATAAATCAGAGCAGCCTCGTGCCATTAATAGACACACCCCAATACCTAGGGGATCTTGAATATAATTCTCCGCTGCCATTTAGTATTCCTCTGGTAATTGGCATCAATGACGATAACGGCAGCGGCAGCGGTGACGGCGGTAGCAGTAGCAGCAGCCTTGCAGCCGGAGGTTATCCTGTTTCACTTAGAATTACATATAGTGATGAGCTGAGAAATCCGCAGGAAGTAATTCTAAATAGAACTGTCTCCTACAGCCCGCCACAGGAGATAGAAGCAGCTCCTAACCAAGGGTTCCTTGGCTTTGGCTCATCCACTGCTGATGAAAGCGGCACAACCAATTCTGTTCTTCCGCTTGTGTTCATATTCGTTGCTATAGTGGCGGCAGCTACTGTTATTATCATAATAGTACTGAGGCGCAGGTCAAGAACAAAAAAGATTTCTAGACTTATGGCAGGTCAAGAAGACAATGACGATTTTGAAATATCATCTTCAGACGAATATCTCGGCTCTTCAGGTGAGGATGAATCTTCA
>CAYXGH010000144.1:0-4002 GCA_964464485.1 uncultured Nitrososphaera sp. | reverse complement strand
ATGTAATATTATGGGTTGACAGTCAAATATGGATTCCTTAAGTTAACAGAGCCACCTTCAGAGAATCATGTATAAAAGTAAAGGTCCTTGCGGCTTCCCGTGATGCCTGACATACGAGGTGCATAGATGACAAGATCCTCCACATGCCTCACTTTGCCATTTGTTATCCTTGCAAGTGCCCTCTTATATGACAGGTTCACGCTATACCTGCTCGACTGGAGCTGGGACACTAGCCGGCTTGTGAGGTACTTACCGGTTCTGTCCATATCCAAGAGCAGGATTATCTTTTTGCCTATGCTGGCATGGCTGTCTACAAAGTCTGCAATCCCCTTAAAATGATGGAAGACTGCAAGGTTGCCAGTGAAACCTACCCTAGAGAGTGCCTCGGCATCACGTCTACCCTCGACAACGATGACAGAACCTTTCTCCGATTCTTCATTGAGCATGCATATAAAACTGCGCAGCCGTTCAACGGTCTCATAGTCATGGATTCTATATTGGTAGCCCACGGCCTATCTAATCTGTAGCGCCTGTCAGATTTAATATTTTTCCTCATGGCATAAATACAAATAAGCACGCATGTTAGGTATTGCCCAAGATACTTTCGGTACAGAATATTCAGTGCGAGACGCTTGGCTTACTTGAGCAGATGTTCGTGGATGATGGCTATCAGGTCGAAAAGGTGAATACACAGAATGATCCCGTCCCTACCAGCCCATTGGGATATGATACCATAGTAATCCTCGGAGGCCCGATGTCAGTCTATGACGATTTACCCTACTTGCAAAAAGAGCAAGAGCTCATCAGGAATACAATGAAGAATGAAACACCAGTATTGGGCATCTGCCTAGGCTCGCAACTCATTGCTCAGGCTGCAGGAGGGCGCGTCTACAAGGGCAAGAAGAAAGAGATAGGATGGTGCAATGTGTACCTGACACCGGCTAGCAGTAATGACATCTTTAGAGGCTTCACGGATAAGACGATCAGGATATTTCAGTGGCACGGCGATACATATGACCTACCAGCAAACGCGAAGATCCTTGCATATTCCGATCTATACCCGCAGGCCTTTAGGATCGGGTCTGCAGTTGGCATCCAGTTTCACTTTGAAGTGGATGAACCCCTCATACAAACATGGATGAAGGAGTACAATGCTGAGTTGATCGCTGAAAAGATAAAGCCGGAGAGTATACTGCCGGCACCTTGCGAGTTGGAAGAGCTAGCGGCTCGGTGCAGACACATATACAATAATTTTTCAAGGGTTTTGCAGAAATGAATAAAAATAATATATTTCACACATTAGGTAACTATATAAAAGCTAAACAGGTTTTTTCCCTCAATAAAAATGACCAATGAGAAGGTTCAGAAGCTCTTTGATGACATTTATTCAAACAAGGAAAAAGTAATCACTGAAGAGCTCGCCAAACAAGTCTTGAGCGAGTACGGCGTCATGGTACCAAAATACGCGCTGGTCAAGAGCGCTGAGGAGGCAGAAATAGAGGCAGGGAAAGTAGGCTTTCCCCTCGTCGCGAAGATTGTTTCGCCGGAGATCTTGCACAAGACAGATGTTCGAGGTGTTAAGGTCGGCCTTCAGAACCAGGCTGATGTAAAGGATACATTTAACGACATGTACGGCAGGCTGAGCAAGCAGTACACCGTAAAAGGCGTGCTGCTCGAGAAAATGGCCGCAGCTGGTGGGGTGGAGCTCATTGTTGGTCTGCAGAACGACCCGCAGTTTGGCCCTGTCATCATGGCCGGCATCGGTGGCATTTACACTGAAGTCTTCAAAGATGTTTCATTCAGAGTTTTGCCAATAACAAAGGAAGATGCGATCAACATGATAGATGACCTGAAGGGCAATAAGATACTCAAGGGCTTCCGCGGGATGCCGCCTGTGAACTTGAATATGCTTGCTGAAGCGCTAGTCAATATAGGCAAATTTGGGACGGAGATGGCTCCATATTATGAAAGCATAGACTTTAACCCCCTCATATTTTATGAAAATGAATATGTCGTAGTTGATGCCAAGATCCTACTACGGGAAAAGCCAGACCTAGAAGTCATCTCAAAGGCCCAGCCGGAATCCGAATATCTGGATTTGTTCTTCAACGCCAAGTCGGTAGCGCTGATCGGTGCTTCACCTGAGCCTGGCAAGGTAGGCAACTCTGTTTTGGAAAGCTTGGCAAAGCATGAGTACATGGGCAAGGTCTATCCGGTGAACGCAAAAGGCTATTCTGAGATTATGGGCCTCAAGGCGTATAAAAGCCTTGACGAGATCCCTGACAGGGTAGATGTAGTAGTCGTTACGGTCGATTTGAAGTTTGTGCCGGATCTACTGAGGTCGGCGGCCAAGAAAGGCATCCATAACTTTGTGATTATTTCCGGCGGGGGCAAAGAACTTGGAGGGGAGCGCGCAACTATTGAGGGCCAGATCCGAGAGCTGTCAAAGCAGCTTCAGATCAGGATCATCGGTCCCAATTGCATAGGCATGTTCAATGGCGAGAACCGCCTTGATTGTGCGTTCCAAGGTCATGCAAGAATGATACGTCCCAGAAAGGGCAATGTCGCCTTCCTGTCGCAGAGTGGAACAATAGGCATCGCCTTCATGGAGAGCTCCGACACATTTGGCATGAGCAAGATGATATCGTACGGCAATAGATCGGATGTAGACGAGGCCGACATGATCTGGTACCTCTCTGAAGACCCACAGACCCGAGTCATTGGGCTCTATGTTGAAGGCTTGGGCGACGGCAGGAAGTTTATGAATACTGCAAAGAGAGTAATCAAGGAGCGGGGCAAACCAGTGGTTGTATTCAAAAACGGCAGATCTGCAAGAGGGGCCAAGCAGGCCGCTTCTCACACCGGATCACTTGGCGGCACTTATGCAGTCGTAAAGGGCGCACTTGATCAGGCTGGTATCATATCAGTCGATAGCTATGAAGAGCTGACGGCGGCACTCAAGGCACTCACGTGGCAACCGGTGCCAAACGGAGGTAGAGTAGCAATGGTGACCAATGGGGCAGGCCCAATAATTGCCGCAATTGACCACTTTGAAAGGCTTGGTCTGCAAGTAGCCGAATTGAGTGAAGAGACTAAAAAAACTCTCAAGGATCACTATCCATCAACATACGTAATAGGTAACCCTTGCGACATCACGGGATCTGCAAATGCTGACGACTATCAGTTTGCAATACAGTCATTCATGGACGATCCCAATATTGACATCATCATGCCTTGGTTTGTCTTCCAAGATGATCCGCTTGAAGAATCGATTGTAAATGTTCTAGCCTCCTTCCAGAAACAAAAGAAAAAACCAATACTCGTAGGCGCCATGGGAGGACCGTTTACGGAAAAGATCTCAGAGCAGATTGAGGATACTAATGTTCCAGTCTACCACTCAGTCATTGAATGGGTGACTGCCGCTGGCGCTCTTGCCAAGTGGACAAAGGTAAGAGGCCCGGCAAAGTAATCTGCCATTTTTTTGATTTGTAAGATATTGCTACCTAATGGTTGAGTGGAAACCTTTAAAGCTAATTCTTTGGCTAACGTCCATTCTTTTTTGCCTTGAATATACACATATACATGCATACGCGGAGCTTATGATTTGTCTTGCAACACGTGCAGGAGTTGGCGCGGAAAATTACACTCAATATTACATTCAAAAAATTTTGGTCGCCAGTTATTTGAAGAAAAATTTCATAGCGTATGTTGTGTGATAGATGTGGACATTCACGATGTTGAAAATGGTTGGTAGTCATCCTAGACCCAAATCAATATAGTCCCATAATGCAGATGGATCATTTATTCACATTCGAATCCATCTCGATAAAGGACACAGCATGAAAATATCTGTCTTGCTATGTGTAACGATGGAATTCAAGCTGATCATTGAATAATATTGAAAGGCATAGAGCATGTGGATCCTTAATAATTTATGTCAAGGATCAAAGGCTCCGTTAACTTAATTCGTATAGCTAGGAATGTCCTAGCTCTTCATTGCCA
>CAYXGH010000143.1:0-4085 GCA_964464485.1 uncultured Nitrososphaera sp. | reverse complement strand
TGAGAGGGATAACAAGAATTGACATATGCAAAATCAGCTACATTTGAAGGTTCTTCGATGTTAAAGGAATCTGAAAGTATATACTTTTATCAGAGCTAGATGCATTCAGAAGTAAACTAAGTCTAAAAGCCGGCAATGCTAAGATGATATCAATTCTGCATCAATTTCCCTGTCTTCTCAAATGTGTTCCTGATATCAGGATGTCAGAATACAGCGACATTGATCCTCTATACCTACAAAAACATGATTATGTGAAGAAGAGGCTAATTGACGCAATAGTTCGTAAATTTTCTAACAAATTAGCAATCTCATCGGAAGAAAAGATCGACAATGGCACAATTGACATATGCATCTGCAGCGACAAGATAATTTGTATAAATAAGGAAAAGAGAGTGAGCATTGAGGTTAAGAGCGGAAGAACAATTGATCTTTTTCAGATTGAAAGGTATCTCTGCCAATTAGATATCCTAATAGTCGTAAGAGTTCCAACACGAGAAGTTACAAAGATCTCACAGAAGAATATCACTCAAGAGTTAATCAATAATAATTTCTCAACAATCCAAAAGATTCGACAGATAGAGGAGAAGGTCTGATCAAGGTAAGAGGAGAATGGTGTACAGGTTGTACTGCGCAATGTCAGCACAAAAAGGCTGCCCACGTCTCAAAGTCTAATGCATCTTTGGTGGATTATCCAGAATTTCTCAAGAATGTCGACGTAGTGACTGAAAAAGTAATCAGTCAGCTAGAATTTGAATATGGGACAAACTAGAAATTGGCAAACACTGAGGCTTCCATTTCAAGTGCATTTCTTCTTTCAAAAGTAGTTGGTTATGTTACGTTTGATGAGGTAGTCAGAGCATCGTCGGGCTTCATTGTTATTCCATTTGATGCAACTGACAAATTGGACAAGGAGCTTAGAAGAAGTTTGGACAATAGTCTTAGCAAATTCCTCAAGACACTAACCAATAAGAGATTTCGCTTACAGGGTAACCGCGTTAATGAGGTGAGACGAAGAATCGAAGAGTTGCTAGTTAACGAATTGAACAAGCCGCCTTTATCCGTAAAAAAGCTAGGGAGCTCTGGATATCCTGATATCGAAATCTCCCATATGGGAAGAATAATCTATCTAGAAATGAAAACTTCTTCTCTAACGAAACTTCAAGCTTTAGATACTTTTACTACACCAATGGAAAAAAGATAAAATGCAATGCAAAACATCTTCTTCTGGATATTACTGTGAGCGAAGAGAGTCCGCATTATTGGAAGATTGAAAAGTGGGCATTGAGCAATCTATCAAGATCAAGGCTTCATCTAAAGTGTGAATTCAATGCTACAAAGAGCGATCTGCTAGATAATGAAGCCCGTCTTCTAGTTAGCCAATAGACAATCAATCTTTCCAAGGCAGAGTTCTGCACAACGCGTGTGACCCGCAAGTAGTGAATTATACCATTCTTAAGATAAACTACACAGGCCCAGGAACGGTTGGCAATAAGAATCCTATAACCGTGTCAGATATCCACACTACCACTGCTATGACGAACGCTTTGAACCACCCAATGTTATAGAGCACCTTAAGTGCTATCAGCCAAATTATACCACCTACTAGTGCGGATACGAGTCTGTTGCCAAAAATGTAGTATGCCACAAATAGATGAGCGTACCAATAAGGGCGGTGACAAATGCACGCCCTATCTCTTCCTTTTGCCCAAACAGCTTTGTCGTAACGTAGATTATAATTGTCGAAATGACCAGCCCAACTATGAATGTGAGGACTGACAGCAAGTCATTTGTCATATTCGCATTCCATGTTTTTGAGGAAGAGATTATTTAAACCTCTGATGTCTGTTTCTATTGAAGCAACATTAAATTAGCCCTTTGGCAAATATTAAGATAAGCCGGTCATAGCGGCAGGGTGCGACCCGGTCCCATTCCGAACCCGGAAGTCAAACCTGCTGTCGCTGCTGTGTTACTGATCTGCGAGAGCGGTCGGAAAGCAGCAGTGCTGGCATCTTTTTCCACTACCTTTCAGCATAGTCTCCCAGGTGTATTCTCTTGACTAATTGCCTGACATTATAGCCTATCAGATCTATTGCCGGGAAGGCTGACGCAAGGCCGGCCGGCTCCCATGCCTGCGTTTCTATGACACAGCAATAGTTTGCTGCTTTTATCATTATCCTTTTCAATTCCTCCTTCATTATGTTTCGTGCAAAATCCTTTGACAATACCGCGTCTTTTGCCAGCATGTTTGCGATCACGCCGCCGCTCCATCCCATGTTTATCACCTTGCCGTCGTATAGCGTGTAGTAAGGCGCGGCGTCGAGCAACTTGTGGGCATTGTCGTCACTATCTACAATAAAATCATTTTCTACAAGGCAGTAGACATCATAGAATGGCCCCATGCGCATCACTTCCTCTATGCCGACGAAGTCTATGCTGCCGCTCATTATCCGGATAAAGCCGTCCCTGTTTGAAAGCCATCGCTCAAAGTACGGTCTTTTCGTAGGATGCACATCCAGCTCCATGCTGCCTATTCTGCAACTAAAGCCCTGCTCTTCGAGGGTTCGCACAAGTGCGCTCAGCGGGAACAGCGGCATATATATTCCCCATCATGCTGGCAGCTGCTTTTCGTCTTCCAACAGCAGTTTGACAAGCGTTCTTACTCCAAAGCCGCTAGCTCCTCTATGGTTGTAACTTTTCTCATACGTTCCTTCTTGCATCCATGCAGTGCCAGCAATGTCAATATGCACCCAAGGAACATCATTGACGAAGTTAGATAGGAATGCTGCAGCAGTGATCGCTCCACCAGGCCTGCCTCCAATATTCTTGATATCTGCAGAGGTGCTTTTGATCTGCTCGTGATATTCATCGTACAGCGGAAGCTCCCACATCTTTTCTCCAGTCTTATCGGATAGCTTGCGCAGCCTGTCTACCAACTGTTTGTTGCTGCCTACCACCGCGGCTACATTGGCTCCAAGTGCAATTACAGCAGCACCAGTAAGTGTAGCTAAATCAATTACAGCCTTTGGACTGTGTGTGGCGATTCCATATGCTAGGGCGTCGGCAAGTATCATGCGGCCCTCGGCATCTGTGTTGAGCACTTCTACTGACTTGCCGTTGTACATTCTGATGATATCGCCTGGTCTGTACGAAGTAGCAGATGGCATATTTTCGACAGATGGGACAATGCTTACAACATTGACTGCCAACTTCATCGAAGCAACTGCTCGTATAACGGCTAGAACCGTGCAGCCACCACATTTATCAAATTTCATTTCATCCATTTTCTCTCCAGGTTTTATAGAAATGCCGCCAGTGTCAAAAGTCACCGCCTTGCCTACCAGCAGATATGGCTTTTGCTGAGGGTCGCTTGAGCCAGTGTATTCAAGGACTATGAGCTTAGGAGGATTATTGCTTCCCTTGCCCACCGCCACAATACCACCCATCCCCATGTTTTCAAGCTCATAGCGATCCATTACTCGTACCTTCATGCCATAGTCTTGCGCTAGTGAAACCGCGATACTTGCCAGATGGGCCGGTGGGCAATCATTTGGCGGCAGGTTGCCTATGTCGCGTGCAAAGTTTACCGCTTCGACTATAAGGTTTGCCTTCTCAGCAACTGATTGAAATCTTAGAGAATCAGAATTGATCAATATTGCGACTTCTTCAATTTTTGTGGCCGGCTCCTTGGCCTCCTTGTACTTGTCAAATGAGTATAATGCAAGAGCGATTCCCTCTGTCATGGCCTCTACAAGCCCTTCGTCAAGGTTTGAGAACTGTAGCATTGAAAATTCCTTTATCCCTAGCTCTCGAGCCTTCCGTGTTGCCTTGCCCGCACAGATCCGTGCACTTTCGTCCGTGAATTTTTCCCGCTTGCCAAGACCAAGTAGCATTATCTTTTTCATTGGCCCCTTGCCCAAAGTATAAACTACTATCGAAGAGCCAAATGTCCCACGGAACTCTTTATTCTCCAGAGTTTCTCTGATTGAAGAAGAGACTGCTAAGTCTAACTCCTTTGAATGTGGAAAGTCCTGCTCGCCTTCAAATACACCTATCACCAGAAGCGGAGTCTGCTTTTGATCTATCTT
>CAYXGH010000142.1:0-4091 GCA_964464485.1 uncultured Nitrososphaera sp. | reverse complement strand
CATTGACAGGATAATATATAGATGTGTGACAAGATCAATACCCAAACTTCAAGGTCAAAAAGATCCACGTGTTGTACATCTCTCATAGTCATAAAACAAAAAAGTCAGTCATAATAACAGAGGTATATAGGCCAACATGAGATTGAACCTATATGTGCATCTAAGATTGGGATTCTCCATTATAACATCGGATTAACCTTATGATTCTAATAGAGCACAGGAGTAAATGAGTAGAGCATGGTTCTTGAAGGCATACCAACTGGCTATGAAATCCGCTTTTTGATCGATATTGGGATTGTACTGGGAGCCGGATTTGCAATAGGTGCAGAAAGAGAATCAAGGAACAAGCCTGCAGGGATCAGTACCCATTGTCTGGTAATTGGAGGCGCTATGATTTTTACGTTCCTGTCCTACTTAGTGGATCCAAATTCTACTTCAAGAATTGCTGCACAGGTGGTATCAGGCATTGGGTTCTTGGGAGCAGGAATTATCCTGAAGAGTGAGATTGACAAGAAAATTACTAACCTAACTACTGCTGCCGCAATCGGCATGGCAATAGGCTATGGATACTACTTTTTAGCAGCTGTGGCTACAGCGTTTGCTGTTGGAGTGCCGCGAATACCTCACATTTCAAAATTGGTGAAAAAGATGAAGAGACTATATTGCAGGTTACAACAATTCAATATTAATATAGTAGCTAGCACGCCATATGATGCTCTTATAATTTATAGATTGGATAATTGTGAGATTGCTTGCTAATGCGCGATGAACTAAAAAAGGCTATCCCGCCGATGTTGCTGCAATAGTAAGGCCTGACTGCAATGGGAAAACGAAAGATTTTCCAATGGTCAGAGGACGCGGTAGCGAGTTGTGCACTAGTCGTAAACAATGGAGGGGTCGTAGTCTATCCAACCGACACAATCTACGGAATAGGTTGCGATCCATACAATGACTTGGCAGTCCAACGCATCTTTACAATAAAAGGCAGGAGTGAAAAAAAGCCATTGCCTATTCTGACATACAGCGTGCAAGATGCAGAAAGAATAGTGTCCCTTGGCAGGACTGGCAGGATGCTTGCTGAAAGATACTGGCCTGGCGCACTAACAATAGTGGCTCCAATAATCGATCGCAGAATATCACCCCGGGTCATGGCTGGCAGTTCTAGCTTGGCAGTGCGTATTCCAGCCAACAACTGTGTCTTACTGCTTCTCAGTCACTGCAGATATCTTGTAGGGACGAGCGCGAACTTGTCCGGAGACAGGGCGCTGAAAAGCGCACAAGAGGTGCTTGATTCAGGGCTTGAAGGGTATGATGCACTCTTAGATGGCGGAAAAGTCGAAAAGGGTATAGAATCCACCATAGTGTCTGTTGAAGGCAAGCCTAAAATATTACGTGAAGGCGCGATAAAATCAAGGGAGATATTGCATCTCATTGGATCGATTTAACCTAATTGTGTCCACTTATAGATTTAGGGAAGAAGATGCACAAGACGAAATTCTCGAGCTGCTTGATAAATTTGGCGACCAGGCCGCAGAGTCTGAAATAATTGAGATAAAGGGGATGATAGTTGTACAGAGCTCGCTTGACCCCATTGCTGTCATTGATAAACTGAAGGAGCTTGTAGCCTCAGAACCTTGGCAGGTTCGTTATGTTCTGCGTGTATTGCCAGTACAAGTTGTTGTTCCCACACAGCTTGACGCAATAATACAGGCGGCAAGAGATCTCATTAAAAAAATGGGCAATGACACTTTCAGGGTAACGGTTGAAAAAAGGCACAACTCTCTTGGTTCTATGCAAATTGTAAAGGCTATAGCAGACCAGATCAGTAACAAGGTCGAACTGGAGAATCCTAGCTGGGTTATCCTCGTACAGGTACTTGGAGGGCTGACGGGAGTATCGGTCCTTCGGCCCCATCAGATTTTCAGCTCCGTAGTTGAAAAGCGTAAGTGACATTTTATCTTATCAGTATCGCTGCCTTTTCCAAAAGGTATTGTAGAAATTCGCTATCGTCCAATTTTGTGGTAAAACCGAGCATGCTTGCAAGCCGGATCCTCTTATCTTCACTTGGCTTTAGCACAGAATCATTCAAGTCAAATTCGCTTTTGATCTGCCTTTCAAATTGGCGTAATGATTCGCCATCTTGTGAAAAGGCAATAAAGCAGCCGGCGGTATCCTTCTTCAAACCTGCCCTTCTGATCGCTTCTGCAATTTGGTTGGTACCTGTGAGCCGGATTAGTAGTTCAGTTTCACACCTGTTTGCAAGCATGATTTTTCTTTTTTCTGCTTCAAGTGCTATTCTGAGTACCCCTCTCACATGTTCTTCTCCATAGACTGAGTTAGCGTTTACCGCCTGTATCGATACATTTCTGTATTGTGCACGTAGCATATCGACCAGTTTGCCGGGATTGTGCATGATCCTTTGGACACCTATAATCGATAGATGATGGCCATTAAGCATGCAATCCATTCCACCGTGAACCACTGTGACGATCGTAACTGTATCGCCGCTTTTTACCATGGTGTTATGCCCATGAAGTGAAGCAGAATCGACATCATTTAAGGTAATTATCAAATTACTTCTTTGCAAGAGGCGGGGCTCAGCTGAAATGGTTGTTAAAAAGTCCAAAATGTCCGAGACCGACACATAGGGCCGGTCAAGATTGACCGCGGGTTTGCCGACTGCTTTTTTCGCTCCACCAAGCAGCCTTATAGTTATCATTGGTCAGCTTCTTCCTCAGTTTCTCCTACCACAGACGCCATTGAAGCCTTTTCTTGAGCGGCTTGCTTTCGCAAATGCGCGGTGATGTAACCAGCTAGCTCATTCCTTAGGACCTTCGATCTGATTATGGCTACTTCGCTCATGATGTGCTTATTAGCATTAAAATCAAGACCAAATTTATCTGGATATTTCTCCAATAGCTCCGTAGATATGCGCTTTATTCTGTTCATATAGTAGGGAGGGCAATTTCAAGGATATTTTATCTTTGTTATGTGTATCCAAGATAGGCCTTAGAATTCTTCTGCAGCAGCTCTGCTGTCTCATCATAGGACATACAAATGGTATGCGCAGCTGATGCAACAACGCTGACTAAACAAGATGTGGAAATCGCTGGCTTGTTCTCAAAGCACCTCGAGTATTGCACAGGACCATCAGTTTCGACCAAGAAGCGATCTCTGTCTGTGTTTTTCAAGAGCACTTTCTTGTCTTCTGAGTATACAAGCGGAGGACCGTATGATACATACAGCCCTATATCCATACATTTTGCCAATTGTTTCTTGCTACCTGCAAACCAGTGTAACAATGCGCTTTTGATATGATATGACGGTAGTGTTTCTAATACTGTATCAAGCATTCTTCTAGAGTGAATCGATACAGGTCTACCCGTTAGCTCTGCCAGCTCAAGCATTGCGCTAAAGACTTGCTCTTGCCGCCTGATAGGCACGTCGTAAGTGCCGTCAAGACCGATTTCACCGACACCGTCTATTGATTCTAAGTTCGACCTGAAGATTTCTCTGAACCTTTCTAGATCTTCCCTAGCCGAAGCTTCTGGGTGTATCCCGATAAATTGCTTGACTACATTGCGGTGAGTATTGAACAGGTTAAAACTTCTAATTGTAGTTTCTACATCAACTGTAACAGAGCACGCGATTATTTTCATCATACTCAGGCTCGATATTATATGATGCACATAGCCTGAATATTTGTTGTCAGTGAGATGAATATGAACATCAAAGAGCAATGATGTATGTTGAAAGATGCGATACAAAATAAATATTTGTAAAAGCCTTACTGCAGAGACTCTTTACTGTTAGCAAAAGAACAAGCTACTACTGCGGAATTGCCAAGAATGTAATTATAATAGAAAAGACTTACGCCTTAGTATGCAAGGAGTTACCAGCGCTCTTTCGTACGCCAAGAATTGATACTAAAACAGTCCTTTCTCATAAAGGAGCATAGGAATGCAGGCAGCAGCAGCAGGTAAATTGATTATTATCATTATCACATGCTATTATGCTTGTTGCTGCTGAAGTGGGTCATTTTCAAATTAGTTCTACCTAGAATGTTGGCGTCAATTCCTTGTTATTAGAAG
>CAYXGH010000141.1:1510-4102 GCA_964464485.1 uncultured Nitrososphaera sp. | reverse complement strand
CTTAAGTTAACAGAGCCGCTCATTATATCTTAGCAGAATTATATATGGCAATCAGAAATTTTGAAAGGAAATCATAAGGCTTCCTCCATTGGTCAAGGTTAGCTTTCAAAAATACAAGCTCTATATAGCATAGCGCTGTAAATCTCGTTGATGCAACAAGAGAGCGCGGGCCACCCTAACATCAGAAAACCCAACAGACTTGCAAAGGAAACAAGTCCTTATCTGCTGCAGCATGCTTACAATCCTGTTGACTGGTATTCTTGGGGAGAAGAGGCTCTACAAAAAGCAAAACATGCGGATAAGCCGATCTTCCTGAGTATTGGTTATAGCGCATGTCACTGGTGCCATGTCATGGCACATGAATCCTTTGAAGATAACGAAGTTGCCAAGATAATGAATGAGAACTTTATCAACATCAAGGTTGATAGAGAGGAACGTCCGGACCTCGATGATATTTACCAACGCGCATGCCAGCTTGCCACTGGAACCGGGGGTTGGCCGCTGTCGATTTTTTTGACACCGGATCAAAAGCCATTCTATGTTGGAACCTATTTTCCGAAAGATGGCAGCAACGACTACAACATGCCCGGCTTTAGGAATATACTGCTTCAGCTCGCTGACGCGTATAAGAACAAGAAGAGTGAGATCCAGTCAGCAAGCAGCGAGTTCACGCATGCTCTATCTCAGACTGCAATGGATCTGGTCGTGCAAGCAGAGATAACAGAGAAAACAAGCTTGGAGCGGTCCATACTTGACGAGGCTGCAGTTGGGCTGCTTCAAATGGGAGATAGGATATATGGTGGGTTCGGACATGCCCCAAAATTCCCAAATTCATCTAACCTGATGTTCCTGTTAAGGTACTATGACATTTCAGGTATCAACCGCTTCCGAGACTTTGTGATATTCACTGCAGACAAGATGGCAGAAGGCGGCATTCATGACCATCTTGGTGGAGGCTTTGCCCGTTACGCCACTGACCAAAAATGGCTTGTACCACATTTTGAAAAAATGCTATATGACAACGCGCTGCTGTCGCAAATGTATGCTGAACTCTATCAGATTACAAAGGCTGAGTCTTACATGCAGATAACATGCAAGACACTTGACTATGTAATAAGAGAAATGACACATCCTGATGGTGGATTGTACTCTGCACAGGACGCCGACTCTGAGGGGGAAGAAGGCAAGTTCTATCTTTGGAAAAAGAAAGAGATCGAATCTGTAATTGACGACGAAACTGCTACTAACATCTTTTGCGAACACTACGGCGTCACACAAGGAGGCAATTTTGAAGGCAAGAACATCCTCAATGTCAGAGTGCCAATAACAAGTCTTGCCAAGAACTATAACAAGACCACTGAACAAGTGGCCAAGATACTCAGAGATGCTTCCGCAAAGCTCTTTGCAGCGAGGGAGGAAAGAGTAAAGCCTGCAAGAGATGAAAAGATTCTGACATCTTGGAACGGCCTTATGATATCGGGTTTTGCAAGAGGTTATGCCGTGAGCAGAGACACACAATACTTGCACGCTGCAAAGGATGCAGTTGAATTCATCGAAAGCAAGCTCGCCTCCAGTGACGGTCGCCTGAGGCGTACCTTCAAAGATGGGCAGTCAAAACTGAATGCATATCTTGAAGACTATGCCTTTTACGTCAGTGGCCTGCTCGACCTATTTGCTGCAAATTCAAAACAGGAGTACCTTGACAAATCGATCATGTATACGGATTTCATGTTACAGCACTTTTGGGACGAGAAGGAAGGTAACCTATTCTTTACCTCTGATGACCATGAGCAGCTGATTTCAAGGACAAAGAACTTTTATGACCTTGCCATCCCGAGTGGCAATTCTATGGCTGCATCCAATCTGTTAAGGCTTTACCATTATACTCAGAGCAACAGCTACCTTGACAGGGCAGTCAGAATAATGAAAGCTGGCTCAAGGTCAGCCGCTGAAAATCCTTTTGGCTTTGGGCAGATGCTGAACTCAATTTATCTTTACGTGAAAAAGCCGGTAGAGGTGACAGTGATTGTTACTGACAATAGCAGCAATACCACCAACAGTTCCAACCTAGTAGCTTGGCTTAACAGGCAATTTCTTCCACATAGCATAACTAGTATAGTGTATCCAAGCGAACTTGCAAAGCTACATCGCTACCCGTATTTTAAGGAGCGCGAAGCCGAAGGAGGACATGAAACTGCGTTTGTTTGCAAAAACTATACCTGCTCGCTTCCGATCAAATCAATCGAAGAACTGGAAAGGCAGCTTACGCCCTCTTGATGTCTATCAGCAGCTTGTCGCCTACTCGTGGACTGCCGATTTCCTCGTAGCGCTTCTTTGGCATCGTTATTTGTATAACTGTCTGCGAGTACGTCTTGACCAATGTCTGCGGCTGAGATTTGAGGATGGCTTCAAGTAATGGCTTAATCTGCTGCTTTACGTCCTTGTCTGTGACAGCCCTATCGATTGCTTCAAGTATCATCTGCTGTCGCGATACTGGCTCTAACTCAATATCTTCGCTCAACGCAAGGCTTACATTCGCTCCAGTTTCTGTCAACTGGTTTATTCGATATCTGATACGGTCATCATCATCAT
>CAYXGH010000141.1:0-1410 GCA_964464485.1 uncultured Nitrososphaera sp. | reverse complement strand
TCATCATCATCATGCATGAATATTCTTTACCTCTAATGGCTACTAAAACTTGCTATTTACTCCTCGATGCTTCGTTCTTTATATGAGAAAAGATGTCATACTATCCAAATTTTCATATTGCATAGTATGTGCATCTTGTTGATGTCTCTCTACTATTTTGACTACCCCTGCAATATGGCTTGCGGCAGCGTTTCTCTCTATGATCCCATAAAAAGGCATGTTTGCACGGTTTGAAAAAGGAAAATTTGACTGAAACCACAGCTCTCACTATGCTCGCTTAAGAGCAACAATTAGGGAGAAACAACCATGGTCGTTCTGGTAGAGTGCAATTGAACAGGTGAGCATCCATTTATATCGGGAAATTGAGTCCGTGCGGAGGCACTGATTTGGTTGGCACTTTAGCTTTGGCCCCTTTCAGATGTCCTCAATATGCTCTCCTTTAATCTCTGAAAAGATCCTCTTCTTCGAGATCCTTGTCCTTCTTAGTAAGATAAATCAAGACACCTGCGATAGCTGCAAACCCAATCACATTGACAAGTAGTATCGACGAATCCACGCGCTGCCCAAGGATATAAAGCCTAGCTATTGCATATATGATTGCAGCAGCAAGAGCTACAATGCATCCAGCTATGCCATATCGAATTGTCTTTCTCTTCACAAAATGATATTCGAGCGAACTGCCGTATAACTTTTAACCGAAGAACAACTATACAATACAACAATAGATGCAGCTGATCAAGAAATATGAGATACAATCAAAGCACAAAATGATAGAGTTTCTCAACGAGCAGCCCGTTGGAAGAATAGCCTCCCTAGATGGGAACGGATATCCACAAGTCATCCCGATGAACTTCGTCTATCATGATGGAGCAGTTTACATGCATTCTCATCCCTTTGGCGAAAAGCTTGAAAACATACAACGCAACCCTAACATAGGATTTGAAGTGGACCAGCACATCTGTTTCCTGCCTTCCTACTATTTTCATCCAACCGATGCCTCTCAGGCAGACACGCTATACATAAGTGTGGTGATCAAGGGCAAGGCAGAGCTTGTGCATGGGAACGAGGAAAAAGCACTGGCGCTTAATGCACTAATGGAAAAGTACCAGAAGGAGGGCAGGTATGAAGCACTTGATGCGAACATGCCTTCAGTGCATGAAGTTGCAATAATCAAGGTTATCCCCCGAGACATGCGGGGGAAATACAAGATAGGGCAACACTGGGCAAGACCTTATCGGCTTAAGATGGCAAGGAATATCTTAGAGCGAGAAGGGCGGGAGAATGCAGGACCTATTCTCCGAATAATGGGTATTGACATCACAGCTGGCGGAGAGAGTCTTCAGGTCATAGAAGAGCCAGAGATGTAGGGGCATAAAATAGGTTTCACGTAGATTTCTTTATCATTGCTGC
>CAYXGH010000140.1:0-4127 GCA_964464485.1 uncultured Nitrososphaera sp. | reverse complement strand
TAAACATTTATCAGTTGCCACATGCTTTATTATATCAATGGATTCTAAGTTTCTCACCTTTGTGTTGTTAGCTTCTGTACTAGTATTTGGAACTCTAAACATGATGAACAGCGCTTTTGCTCAAACACCTGAGTGGTACCCCGGCGAAGGCGTAAGGCAAGACATGTATGTCAAGTATATGATTGAAGACTATGACACAAACCAGAGACAACCGTATGCGATGACATTACACTTCCAGCAGCAGGATCAGGATGGCAATTGGATAGTCCCTGCCTATGTAGAAGCTAATGGGAGAGTCCTCCAAGGAACCTTAAAGCTTTCAGAAACCATGTCACCACTTGCAGGTGGCGAAGTCCCACAAGAAATGAATGAATTTATTGGAGGTTACCAAAATTCACTTATCTGGCTAGATTCATTTACTACGCAGTCTGCACCTCAGTCGTTGACAGCACCGAATTGGGGCAAGATAGCTTCAGTTGGAGGCGAAGAAATCAGACCTAGTGGGACCGAACAAATAACATTTGCAGGAGCACAGGACTTGTGTGGCGCTACTTCATGTGATACCACGCTTGTTTCATGGCGCAAGGGTGTAGATAGCAAGGTATGGGTAGTAAACGAGTTTCCATTTCCTGTCATGGCGGAGACATATGCTGATGTAACTACACCTCCACAGCCTATTCAGTACAGGTTTGAGCTTTTAGAAACAGGCTCAGGGCAGCCAGTAGCTCCAACTGGAACTGGCGAAGCTTCTGGACCGCCACTTGAGAGAACTACAAACGATGGCTCCCATCTCATATTAACATGGGATCCTGTGGATATCCTACCAAACAGCACGGTAAACTTTGGACTTGAGCTAAATGATGCAAACAATTCTCCCTTAAATAACGTTGCTTATGACTTTATTATAAAGGACGCCAATGGCCAGATCATACAGGAATTTAATGACCAACTGGCACAATCGGGAACTGCTACACATCCAGTTACATTCAATAGTACAGGTCCAAAGACTCTTACAGTCCAGATTAACTCTGTTGGAAGTCGGGCTGCAGGTCAGATAGTCCAGACCACTGACTTTAACATAGTCGTCGTCCCAGAATTCCCAATAAGCGCAGCAATAGTTTCAGCAGCTCTGATAGGTTTGGTAGTCTTAATAATGAGAGCTAAGGGTTTGAGTATAGGCCGCGGCGGCAGTATATTTGGCGGCACCCAAGGTGCCCCCTAACCTCTTTTTCTTTTTTCTAAAAACGACGAATTTAGTTTTTGTCAAACCTGACTGCATGCCTAATAGCAAAATTTAAAAAGCTAGATTCTGATCGTATAGCAAATGACATTACCAAAGGGGTACGGAAGTGGCGGACGCAGAACCGGTGGAGGCGAAAGCCGCGATGATCTCGAACGCATGATTGGTCGTAGAGTCGAGAACATGAATGGCATATTCATCATTGGCTTTGCGCTGGCATGGGCTGCAACCGCTGCCGGAGTATACGTAGGTGTCACGGTCTACCCGTGGGCATATCCATTGCCTAGCGGACTTTTTGCACTCGGTGTCCTAACTGTGATTGAGTCTCTTGGGTTTTTCTTTATCTGGAAGATAGCGCACGAGAAGCCTGTTAGAGCATAAGCACCCTTTCTCCTTCTTCTTTTTGTTTTAATTTCTGCACCTAGATTCTCTCTCCTGAATGCCAGATTTGGATATGGTGTGATGTATTCCGATATAGCCTCAAAACGCATAGGGTGGTACACGCATGTACTAATTTTGCTCGCCGTTTTCTTCACATAAAATTTTATATACTACGTCTATGTCTGGGTAGATAATGGTCTGGCTTAGACGTACAACGCACTACTTATTCATAATAGTGGTTGCTGTCAATAGCACGCTACTAACCATCAACGCAGGGGACTATATCTTCTACACAGACTGGGCGTGGACATCATTTGTCGTATTTTCGATCTCTCAATCTACAATGCTTGTAGTAGGAGCGATATACTATATGCTGTTCACAGGAGTTCCAGGAACTGCCACATATTATGCCACAATCATGACCATTTACACTTGGGTCGCCAAGGGTGCGTGGTTTGCATTGGGCTATCCCTATGACTTCATTGTAGTACCTGTGTGGATACCATCAGCAATGTTATTGGATCTAACATATTGGGCTACGAGAAGGAACAAACATGCTGCTATACTCATAGGCGGATCGCTGGTTGGCCTGTCATTACCGCTGTTCAATATGGCCAACCTGCTGCTCATAAGGGATCCACTTGAAGTGGCATTCAAATATCCAAGGCCTACACTGCCATCATATATGACTCCTATCGAACCTCAGGTCGGCAAATTCTACAACAGTCCTGTCGCTTTGGGTGCAGGCGCAGGAGCAGTGCTGGCGGTTCCAATAGCTGCGTTAGGTGCAAAGCTCAACACGTGGACATACCGTTGGATGGCTGCGTGGAGCAAGTGGGACTAAGAAACACAACAATATCTTTCCTTCCCCTCCCCTCTTTTCTCTTTCTTTTTAATTTTTAACACAAATAACTATATCATCCAGTCCTCATCTTCAAGAATTGAATGATGAACTCTGCTCGAGGTAAAACGAACATTATGCCCATTTGGAACTTAGACTTGGCACTTTTTGGCACTAATTGTAAAAGTTGATGCCAGTATTATTAGAAGATAATATACGTCAATGTACAATATATTACAAGTTATGTGCAATGTAAAGATCCTCACATCATTACATGATCTGTCATACATGAGAGATCCACAAATACAGTAGAATGACACCTTATGTTTTGAAATCGGGAGCTGCAACTGGCAGGCCTTTACCTTTTAGCTCTTCTATCACCTGGGCATATTGCTCGACTGCTTGTTTTCTGGCTGTTTGCATATCGTTTGAGTAAACATGGATTGTAGGCATGGCCAGACCTTTAGCAGTCATTTCTATTTTGACGCTGTATTGATAAAGCTGAGGTTGCTGTTGTTGTTGTTGCTCGCTCATCTAAAGCCATCACCATTTATAGCTATATAATAGTCGAGACACTAATTATCAGTTTTCTCTTCGAAATTCTCTTTACTACTACAATATTAGAATAGGTACACTCTGATTGAGAAGCTGTAGTAGTAATAGTATTGGTGCTATACTGACTCGTATGCTTGCCTATGCATCTCACTTAGCTCTGTCTGTCTTTTCACAGTATCAATATCCTTCTTTTCAGTTGCCCTGTGCATTTCCTTTTCTAAATGTTGGCGCCTGTCCTCCTCGCTCGTAAGGATGGCACCACATACAAAGCACTGAAAGTCTGCAGTTATCTTCTTTTGAGAATCTTCGTCTACCATAAAGTAATTGGTCTCTTAAACATTATACAGGTTTCATACATCAGCATAGACAGAGAGACATATAGTTTGATTTGCTTGCCACCTAAAAATCACAGAATATAATAGCACTATCTTTTCCTAATTTACAGATCTTCCCTCTTGATTGCAGCAATACTTGCATTTGAATTGCTTCCTGCTCTGCTTAGTATAGAGGTATATCTTGCTTTTCACCTAATAACATGTATATAGAAGATAGACTGCGGTAACAAACGAAGGCTTAAGCACTAATTGGATCAATGCCCTCATGGGAAGCTCTACTAATAAGGCTTCTCAAAGAGATAATTCCAAGTACTTCGCCAGATTGTTCATTTACCACAGGAAGTCGAGCAATATTCTTGCCCTTCATGAGCATGATTGCATCATTAGTTAATGCTTCCGTATTTATAGTGATTAGCGGTGTGCTCATAATATCCTTTAACGTCAGTTTAAATGGGCCCTTGCTTTGAGCAATCACCCGTTGGAGAAAGTCTCTAGCAGTGATCATCCCAACGGATTGTCGGAGTAGCCTTTCACTATCATTATGGGTAACTATGACGCTACCGACATCTCTTTCATACATTATCCTTGCGGCTTCAGCAACCAAGGTATTTTCATCTAAACTTACAAAATCTTTGTCAGCAAAGTCTATGACTTTACGGGGTGGCTTTTCTGCGTGTACCATAATGAAGAATTGTTACATATCAAGGCATTTTAAAATATTGGTATCGCAGTCTTCTTCCTCCGCTATTGGCGGATAACCTCTCCTTTTTGTTAG
>CAYXGH010000139.1:0-4166 GCA_964464485.1 uncultured Nitrososphaera sp. | reverse complement strand
AAATATAGGATCATAGCCCCAACCGCCCTCTGTTATCCTTTCAGATATCCTGCCGTCAACTCTTCCCTCTAATATCGACAACGTTATTCCATTATAGAAAGCGATCAGTGAGCGGAAGTACGCTGACCGCTTGGCTGACCTGCCAAGTAATTTTAGTATACCATCATTTCCAATGGTTCTGAATACAAATGATGAATATTGGCCTGGAAAGCCCCCAAGGCTGTCGATAAACAGGCCGTCGTCTTCGACGATGACCTGCCTGCCCACTTTTGCAAATGCAGTTTTTGCCTTCTCTCTTGCTATTTCCTCAAGGGAGTCTGATTGGATTTCAACAAGATGGATTTGCGAAAAGTCGACGGAAATGTTTCGGCTCGAGAGTATTGATTGGACTTCAAGGAACTTATTTTGGTTTGTACTTGCAAAGGTTATGTTTTCCATGATCAAGTCATCCTCGCATATCTTCCGCGCTGCTCTATCTTCCTGACATTTACTAGAATTTTATCTGTACTTTTTCTGCCGGCAACACTAGCATAACCTTCTACAAAGCGAGGAAAGGCTTTTCTGACTGCTATGTGTGCACTGGCAAATACTTCTTTTATAAGTCTAATATCGGTTGCCATGTCTTCGGTGCGCTCTGAATAGTACGAAAGACCAAAGTCTAGGAGGACAAGCCTTTTGTTCATTACAAAATTTGAAGTCGTCAGGTCGCCGTGGATAATTTTGCTTGCGTGTAGCAGTGCGGCACAGCGACCTATCTGGTAGCAGATGTCTGGCGTTAGCGCGTCTCGAATGTTTTGCCCTTCAATAAACTCCATTATTATTTCAGCCTTACTAGGATCAACGAAATGCACGAATGGAGTCATGACGCCTGCGGACTTCGCAGCAGACATAAAACTTGCTTCATGTATCGCCCTGTATTTTCGGATTGCGGAGTCTAGCTCTGGATGGCGGTAGGACTTGGGTGAGCGCACTTTGGAAACTGCCTTCTTGCTGTCCCACTCTACAATGTAGATGTCGGCTTCTGCTCCCCTTTTTACCAGCAATGGCTGCAATAGTAATATAGCCTTTGCATTGGAGATAAAAATGTGGTGAGTTTCCACCCAACACCGGGCGAAAAAATACTCCTTGATGAGGACTGCTCTGAGGACAGGCTGAGAAGTGGCATACTCGTGCTGACTGACCATAGGTTGGTATTTCAAAGGACACAAGGCAGAATAGCAACCCTTTCAAAAAAGGAGACTGAAGTTGTTCTTGACATACCGCTTGATAAAATATCTTCCGTCAGGTCTGAAGGGTTCCTTGTGAAAAAGCTGGTGGTAATTGTAGCAGGAGACCAGATCTACAAGTTTGGTGTGTTTAATAATGGCAAGTGGGAGCGCCAGATAAAGCAGATCATTAACGGCGCCAGCTGACATGCACAGTGTCAAGTCGCCACGACTGCTGCACAGTCGACTCTTCCACTTGAACATTCATTTTTGTAGCCAGGTACTCCTGCAATGCAGTCCATGCGATCTGAGCACCATTGTCGCCGGCGAACTTGATTGGGCAGACAAATAATTTGGCATCTTGCCGGCTGCACACACCGTCAAGCATCTGAGCAAGTCTCTTATTCGCTGCTACCCCACCCACAATCATCATTTCTTTCTTGCTGGTGAACGAAAGAGCCCGCTCGACAGCCTCTGCCAACATTGCAAATGCTGTTTCCTGCAGTGAGTAGCATGTATCTGCCAACTGAGCATTGCAGGAAGCAAGCTTGACTGCTGCAGTCAGCAGCCCTGAAAATGAGACGTCGTTTCCTTTAATGATGTACGGCAGCTGCATGTATTTTCCAGTTGACTGGCTTGCTAATTGTTCGATCCTGTTGCCACAAGGGGAGGCAAAGCCAAGAGCCCGACCAAATTGGTCGAGCAATTGTCCGACTGTGATGTCAAGTGTCTCGCCAAAGACGCGCCAGCGGTTATGGGAAAATGCAAGTATCATGGTATGGCCGCCTGACACCAGCAGCACAAGCGGGTCGGAAGCGCCTGTGAGCATTGCTCCAAGCTCTATATGACCAAGGGCATGGTTGACAGGTACAAGCGGCTTCTTGTAAAATCCTGCAACTGTCCTTGCGATTACTGCACCAACGCGCAAACATGGCCCAAGACCCGGTCCGGCTGAGTACCCGACAATGTCGATGTCCTTCATTGTGACGTCGGCTGACTTTAGAGCATTTCGTAGAATATCTGGCGACACTTCCATGTGGTGCCGCGATGCTTCGCGTGGATGTATACCGCTTCCCTCTGGTGCCTTGTAGACATCACGGGTATCAGAGAGCATCTTACCCCTTGAATCAACTACTGAGCAACCAAATGTATGTGCAGTACTTTCAATTCCAAGGCACAGCATTGTTATTATTTATCATCCCCTGCTTGTAGCTGACACTATCTTAATCACGTCACCATTTTTCAGCTGGTGGTTGGCAGCGATCCTCTGTTTTGTCCTTGCGTCAACTGCATATAGAAAACCCTTTGCTAGATCGGCGTGTACTGCTTCTGCGAGATTCTTGGCCGTTGAGCCTTCGGGCAAAAGCCAGACATCAGGCAGAATATTCCCCTTCTTGTCTGTGAGTTTAAACTCGTCTTCCACAGGATATACCGCCACCATGCGGAGCAGTTTGAAGCACGCAATGTTGATAGCTTCCTGAACCCCCGTAGAACCATGTTTTTGCATAAACGCCTTGACAATGTCAAGCGCCTTTAGTTGCTGAGCACTTAACACCACCTCGGGCTTGACATCAAACGAAGCATCGCCAGGCAGGTAATGCAGAATGCCTTTTTTGGATGCCTTTCTCAATAGCGCCTCGGCTTCTGAGGCACAGAGAACCAGCTCGAGCCCGCCGGCTCTCATCTTCTTGATATTATCATCAGCAGCTGGCAAGTCAGCCTTGTTGGCTGCTATCACAAACGGCTTGGCTCTTATGCGTAGCACTTTGCAAAATCGAAGTATGTCATTCTGAGTCCATGCCACAGGCTTTTTTGAAGCTAAGCCTGATGCTTGTACTGCATTTGTGATCGTCTGCTCGTTTATTGCAAGACCCGATAAGCGCTTTGCAAGCAGCTGTTCCAGCTTTTGACCTTGGCTCTCGGCTTCCCTTGCAGTCTTGCCCCAGTCTCTTCCAATGATCGATTCAAGCCATAGATCAAATTCCTCTTCTACAAACTGGATGTCAAATGCCGGATCTCCGGTTCCAGCTCGAACCGGTCTACCGTTGTTATCTGTTGAACCAGAAGCGTCTATGATGTGTATGAGAGCATCGGCCTGCCTTGCGTCATCAAGAAACTTGTTACCAAGTCCCTTGCCTGCATGTGCCCCTGGCACAAGGCCTGCTACGTCCACCAGCTTGACAGGGATGAACCTGTTGCCGTCTATGCATACTGAGTGAACCGGGTTATCCTGCACACCAAACTCTCGACAGACACATTTTGTTCGAGCATAAGCTACACCTACATTGGGCTCGATTGTTGTAAAGGGATAGTTTGCTACAGGAACCGCAAGGTCGGTTGCTGCATTAAAGAAAGTGGATTTGCCCACATTGGCCTTGCCAATCAAGCCTATTATCATGTAGCAGCTACACTCTGGCTCATCCGGCCATTAATGTCTTCTTTCGAAATCTAATAAAATGCAAGCATCATAATAATTGGAGCCTTGAACAAGGATACGGTCCAGCTAATCAGGAGGCTAAGGCTTAAGAAGCACCCGGAAGGGGGCTACTTCAAGCAGACATACACTGCAGACACAATAGTAAACGTTGTAGGGTATGACAAGCCGCGATACATTTCAACAGCGATCTATTATATGCTAGTTGGCGACCAGTTTTCAGCCTTTCACAGAATTAAATCCGATGAATTGTGGCACCACTACAACGGAGGCTCGCTAACACTGTATGCAATAGATAATGGAAAATTGTCCAAGATCAAAATGGGAAAGAACAGGGGTGAAGCACCTCAAGTTGCTATAAAGGGAAATACATGGTTCGCTGCTTCACTCAACGATAAGAAATCATACTGTCTGCTTGGCTGCACAGTATCACCTGGCTTTGACTATCTCGACTGGGAGCTTGGTAAAAGGAATGAGCTTATCAAGATGTATCCTCAGCACAGGACGATCATTGAAAGATATACTAC
>CAYXGH010000138.1:0-4181 GCA_964464485.1 uncultured Nitrososphaera sp. | reverse complement strand
TCTGTATCGAGATCGCTAATGCAATACCTGTAATGGTTGTTACTGCGAGCGTTACATATGGATCTCTTGCAAGCATAATAACCACAATTGCAAGAATTATTAGGAAGCCGCCAATTCTGATGATGCTTCTAGCTAAGCGGGCTTGGGTTTCAGGGTGACGCTCGTTCAATAGCTTCGTTGCGAGCTCGCTGACTATTCTCATAGCAAAGTAAGCAATTATTGAAGTATCCTGAAAAAAATTTAAGAAATAATGGACCAGCCCCATGATGCCGGATCCTATTACTTAGTTATTGATAAGTATGGGTTCTTGTATTATTCTCGAGCATCAAGACTGTGTATTAACATGATCAAGAAGTTGAGATTCTGTCAACTCTTCGGTTGCTGACGTTTAACAATTATCCTAAAGCTACTGACAACCTGGCGGTGTCTCATTACAGCATACAAAATATCAATATTCATGTCCCGACATGGATTGATCTCATTGACTGAGGAGATTATAGTTCTGGCATTAGGGGGCAATGCCATAGTTGGCGAGTCTAGGAGTTTTCAATCGCAGCTTAAAGCCATCTCATCAGTAACTGCAGAGATAGCCAAAGTTGTCAGAAAGGGTTACAGGGTCATAATTACTCATGGCAATGGACCGCAAGTGGGCGATGCCTTGCTCAGGCATGAATCAGCAAGGCGCCTTGTTCCTCCCCTTCCTCTGTATGCTTGTGTCGCAGAGACGCAAGGTCTCATTGGATCTATGATTCAGTCTTCCCTCTCGCGTCACCTTGGCTGTGATGACATAGTTAGCTTGGTCTCAATAGCATATGTATCGAAAAACGATCCGGCATTCAAAAAACTAGGCAAGCCTGTTGGACCTGTTTACGACCAGAACCAACTAGAAAAAGCCAAAAAGCTAAATCCTAACAGCATTTTCAAAGAGATCAGCTCTGATAGATACAGAAGGGTAGTCGCATCTCCGGATCCCCTCTACATCAGCGGCTCGAGAGCAGTTAAGGATCTACTCGAAAGGGATTATGTGGTGATAACAGCAGGTGGGGGTGGCATACCTGCGGTAAGGGACCGCGGGAGAACCATATTCGTTGATGCGGTGGTGGATAAAGACCTTGCTAGCGAGAAGATTGCAACAAGCATAGGTGCCTCAATGTTTGTGTCCTTGACAAATGTTGAAGGCGCCTATCTTGATTATGTCGGCAGCAAAAAGCTATTGAGAAATGTGAGCGCCAAGAAAATCAAAACTTATCTCAGAAATGGTGAATTTGAGGAAGGAAGCATGGCACCAAAAGTAAGAGCTGCAGTAAGGTTTGCAGAAAATACGGGAAAGAGATCTATAATATGCAGCTTGACAAATATCCTTGAAGCCCTCGCTGGTAGGGCTGGCACAGCCATCCACAAATAAATTGATAATAATAATAATAATCTCAGAGAGATAAGGGCGGTTTGAGCATGGTTCGAAAAGCAATCATAATGGGAGCTGCAGGCAGAGATTTTCACAATTTCAACGTGTATTTTCGTGACAATCCAAATTACATGGTAGTTGCGTTCACAGCGGCTCAGATACCATATATAGAAGGCAGAGTCTATCCCGCTAGCTTGGCAGGGCCAGCCAGATATCCGAATGGTATACCTGTCTTTACCGAAGATATGTTGGCCGATCTCATTACTCAACATCAGGTGGATGAAGTCTTTTTTTCTTATAGTGATGTGTCATATGACCATATCATGCATGCAGCTTCTAAGGTAATTGCTGCCGGTGCATCATTTGTGTTACTTGGATTGCGCGACACCCAGCTGAAATCAAAAAAGCCAGTCATATCCATCTTGGCAACCCGGACAGGAGCGGGCAAGAGTACCATTGCAAGAATGGTGGTAGACGCGGCCAGAAGAGCCAATCTCAAGACGGTAATAGTAAGGCATCCTATGCCCTATGGCGAACTGGAGGTGCAGGCTGTGCAACATTTTACATCAACAGAGGATTTCAAAAAACACATGATCACTGTAGAAGAGGAGGAAGAGTATGCAGACCATATAGAACAAGGTACTGAAGTTCTGGCTGGAGTTGACTACCAAAAGATCCTAGAGCTTGCTCAAAGCATTGCAGACGTGACAATCTGGGATGGTGGGAACAATGATTTTTCATTCTATGCCTCTGACTATACAATCGTTGTTGCAGACCCGCTGAGGGCGGATGACGAAGTCAGATATTACCCAAGTGAAGTAAACGTAAGAACTGCTGATGCCATCGTAATCAATAAAGTCAATGCCGCTGACAAGCAGGCGGTGGAAAAAGTAATAGAATCCTGTCAAAGGATCAATGCAAAAGCAAAGATATTCAAAGTAAGATCAGAGGTAACTGTTGACAAGCCAGACCTAATCAGAGGCAAGAGAGTTTTGGTAGTGGAGGATGGCCCTTCAGTAACCCATGGAGAGCTTGGAGAAGCTGTTGGCGCTTTTGCGGCGCGCAAGCTGAACTGTACGCTAGTCAACCCAAGACCATATGCGGTTGGCTCTATCAAGAGAGCATATGAGAACTATCCTTGGATCGGTACAGTGCTCCCAGCTCTAGGCTACAGCACACAACAGCTAAAAGACCTCGAGATGAGCATAAATAGTGTTGATTGCGACGCGGTAGTTTTTGGAACTCCTGCAGACTTGAGGACAAGAATACAGATTTCAAAGCCAGCAGTCAGAGTCAGGTTTGAAGGCAAGGACACGACAGAGTTGGCATTTTCGAAATATCTGGACAAGGTCTTTGCACGGATCAGGGACAGGTTGTCATTATAGAATTCTTGACTTGCAATGCGTATAATGGCAAGGCATTAGTGCTCATTGATGATATATCTTCAGGGTAACCATTAGAGAGCGATATATGTACGGCACCAAATCTTTCCTTACAAATTATGGCAGCTATGACCAAAGATATCTTTCAGTGGAAACAGACCGAATAATATTCAATTTCTATATCAAGAACATGAATGCAGTGCAATGCACCATATCCTAACACTTATCCATCACTTCGTCGTAGTGAGCATATGACAGGTGAGATAGAGAGCACCACTAGAATTGAAGCACAGTTGCTAAAACGTCTATCCAGAATGTATGAGGCTGGCATCTCAATAAGCGACATATCTGAAGAATTGAAAATGGATCGGCGGACGGTGAAGAGGCTCCTTAAGCTTCTAGGCTACGCATCTGCAATTTGAGGTTGTGGATCGCATGCAACTTAAAGAAGTGGAAAGGCCGATAAGTGACATAGTGCCCCACATTTTTAAGCGGCCAGTTTTGAGCGTTAGCCCTGCAGATTCGCTATTGCAGGTAGGGACGTTTCTGGCCATTGGGCCGCAGATTTATGTCGATGGGCTTGTGGTGCTTGACGGCCAGAAACCAGTTGGCAGGATGGGCGGCCAGCACATCATACAGTACATCTTGCAGCATCAGGACGGGTGGTTCCAGTCAGCCGCGTCCCAGATCATGAGCCATTCCCCATCAGTCGTGGAAGCAAGTGAGCCTTTGAGCGTAGCGCTTGACATTTTTAGGAAGACTAGGTTTGGATTCGTGCCGATAACCATCGAAGGTAGAGTTGCAACCTCCCTTTCTATACGAGACATCCTTCGGGTTTTGACCGACAAGTTTGTTACGCCTGTTGGGGAGGTCTCTTCGCGTCTAGTCTCTGTTAAGTACAACACGAGTATTGGAAAGGCTCTGGAATTGATGCTTGAAAAAGGCATTAGAAACTTGGCTGTGAGAAATGAAAACAATGAAGATATTGGCATAATAAATGACCGCAAAATATTGGAATTTCTTCTAAGCTATGAAGGGAGGGGTGTGATGGCAGGTCCAATAGGGCTTGATGCTGTCAGTGTGGATTTTCTTGATATGGCAGTACCAAAGCATGTCAAACAAACCATACCAGCTTGCACTGCAGCAGAATTCCTATCAGATATTAATACTCCATGCCTGCTGTTGCACAATAATCAGATTGTAACCCCTTGGGATGTTGTAATGAAAGTGCTCAGAATATAGTAGTCAATTTGTGCAATGCAAGCGACTGCATTCTCTTCTCCTCCTCCTCCTTCTTCCTTGTCAAATAAAATTTGGAGGCAAGTGTAAACATGAAAAACGTCAAACTAAAGAACATCATCTGAAGGTTAGCAACAATTGTATGAACTCGTCTG
>CAYXGH010000137.1:0-4223 GCA_964464485.1 uncultured Nitrososphaera sp. | reverse complement strand
TTTTATATCTTATAAAAAAATCAAGTCATGTCTTGGCTGGAGAAACTGCCGCAGGCTTTACTCCAATTTTCTACATGCTCGGTTTCGGTCTATTAGCTTCTGTCCCTGCTTTAATATTATCACGTCTTCTGTCACCAAGACGCAGGTACAACCCAGTAAAGTTCCTACCGATGGAGTGCGGACAGATGCCAACAGGAGAGGGCAGGTCGCATTTCATGATGCAGTATTACGCTTACATCTTGATGTTCGTTGTATTTGATGTAATGGCTATATTCTTGTATGCCTGGGGGACTGCACTATTTAACATCCCTCGTGCTGCTACGCTTCCGATCATCGGATTTCTCGCAATAATGTTTACTGCCATGGGATACACACTTTATCTTGCAGGGAAAAAAGGGATTTGGTAACATCGCTAACAAGCATTATATATCTATGTCGTGGAAAAATAATGAGGAGGACCGGCATAAATAATGAAAAAAGAACTTGTAAGCCCCACAAACTTTAACGTGCTAGTAAGCAAGCTCAGCGACGTGCTAGTGAGAGCAATTGATGCACCACTTGGCTATGCCATAAACTGGGGTAGAGTATGGTCGCTATGGCCTGTCCACCTTGAAACCGCGTGCTGTAGTGTCGAATTTGGAGCGGCATCAGGCCCAAGATATGATGTCGAAAGGTTTGGAATTATTGAAGCGTTTGGCTCACTGCGCCAGTGCGATCTTATCGTAGTGCAAGGGACAGTTACAAGGAAGATGGCCCCTCGGTTGAGGATGGTCTACGATCAGATGCCTGAGCCAAAATACGTCATCGCAATGGGCGCTTGCGCAATTACAGGCGGGCTTTACATTGACTCATATAATGTGTTGCCGGGTGTAGATGGCATCCTTCCAGTAGACGTATATGTACCTGGCTGTCCTCCAAGGCCTGAAACACTTATTCAAGGCACCATGCTGCTACAAGAAAAGATCAAAAGATCAAAGATAAGATAGCAGCATGAGCACTAATAACAAAGAAGAGCCGAACAAGGCGGCAGCCAGCAGCCAACCAAAGGATTCTACCTCTACTACTGATGCTATCACTAAAAAACAACCGTCCACTCAACCAAAGCAAGTTCCAGCCGAGCCTTCACCACCTTCAGCTACAACACTGGCAGCGGCGGCTGCTCCTGCTCCTGCTACTACTCCGGCCAAGCCCAGCACCGCAGCTTCAACTGGGAAAACACAGCCTGAGCCTCCACCTTTCGAAAAGGGGCTTGTGGAGCAGATAAAGAAGGAGTTTGGTGACGTAGTCAAAGTACTTTTTATCAAACCACTTAGGATAAAGATACAAGTTGAGCCACAGCACATTGTCAAAGTGGCGACCTTTCTGCGCGATAGCATTGGATTTGACCACGCCGAGTCTGTCGCAGGCACAGACTATCCGAAGGACAATCAGATCGAAGTCATTTATCATTTAGGCTCTTACTCTCACCAAGTGCTTGCTGCCCACATCCTTTGGCTCACAACTAGAACTAACAGAGATGATGCGCGGCTCCCAACATTAATTAATGTCTACAAGAGTGTGGAATACCACGAAAGGGAGTGCTATGAAATGCTGGGCGTATACTTTGAGGGCCACCCAAGGAACGAGCGGTTCCTACTGCCGGAGGACTGGGCAGATATTCCGCCGCTTAGAAAAGACTTCAGGATAAAGGGGAGGTAGAACACAGATAGCAACATGACAAGCATTGAAGAAAAGTTTGAAGAATCAAAGAGGTTAGGACTCCAGATAGTAAAAGAGTCAGAAGAGGACCGGCTGATGACGCTCAGTGTTGGTCCACAACACCCCGGCTCAGGTCACTTCCGCTTTGTAATCAAAGTCGATGGCGACTATATCGTATACTGCGATCCAGACCCGGGCTACGTCCACCGGGGGGAGGAAAAGATGTGTGAATATAGAAACGTCATCCAAAACATACCTCATCTTGAGAGGCCAGTAATCCATGATTCTGCAAACATCAATTATTCGTACAGTCTTGCAGTTGAAGAGCTTGTTGGAATCGAAGTACCCCGGCGTGGTCAGTTCATCAGGGCAATAGCCTCAGAGCTTAACCGCCAAGTCTACACACTTTATTGGCTTGCAATTTATGGCATATTCCTTGGACATTCTACTATGTTCATGTGGCCCACTGGCGACAGAGAGCTCATGATCGACCTCCTTGAAGCGCTCACCGGCGCAAGGGTGACACACGCCTATAACATTCCCGGCGGTGTCAGAAACGACATGCCAGAGGGTTTCAAAGATAGGTGCCTGAGTCATATAAGATACCTACAGAAGCGCTTCAAGGAATACGAGGACATTTTCTATAACAACCCGCTTTTTAGGCAGAGGACTGAAGGCGTGGCAGTGCTATCAAAGGAAGATGCCATCAAGCTTGGAGTAACGGGCTCTGTTGTACGTGCATCTAATGTCCCGTTTGATGTACGCAAGGCTGAGCCCTACGACATCTATAATGAAATCGATTTCAAGGTCCAGTATATGAAGACAGGCGACTGCTTTGCAAGGTCGTATGTACCATTACTTGATATGCAGGAATCATGCTATATCCTCGAGCAACTGCTGGACAAAATGCCCGCTTCAGGAGAAGTGCGCGCCAAGCTCCAGCCAAATCCAAAGGGGCCGCCTGGTGAAGCTTACCGCCGTGTCGAATCTGGCAGAGGAGCTCTTGGATATTATATTGTAAGTGATGGTACACCTAAACCTTACAGAGTCAAGATGTCGGTAGGCTCATTTCGAAACATGCTTGCCTTACCACATCTGCTCGTTGGGCAGAGGCTTGCAGATATGCCGGCTGTATACTGGTCGCTCAACTACTGGCCGGTGGAGGCTGACAGATAATTAAATGGCTTCATTCCCTCAAAACTTCCGCTTTGGAGAATTTGCAGGTAGCCTGATTTGGCTCATATTTTGGATATTAGTCATAGTAACGCTCGTAGGGCTTCCGCTGATCTTTATCATCCTGTTTTATGTTCCACTGCCGGAAATCGACGGCGAAGTTTTAACACCATATCTATTTCTCACATCTATACTCTATCCACAGAGTGCTATCCCAGTCATTGAGACACTGCTTGATACTACGCTCTTCAAGGTCGCAGTGTTTCCAGGATTTACTTACGGCGCACTTATTGCTGCAGCAACAATATTCATAGAGCGCAAGTTCCTTGCCAAGATGCAACTCAGGGTTGGCCCACTTTATGCCGGCAAGATCGAGGGTATACTGCAGCTAGTGGCAGATGGCCTGAAGCTTATATCCAAAGAAATTATTATTCCCTCAGGAGCCGACAAGCTGATCTTTTGGGCGGCACCTATAGCTTTTGTCGCAACTGCTGCGGCAGTTGTGGCTCTTATACCGGCCGCCCCTGGATGGGTTGTGGCAGACATTGATGTAGGCCTTCTTGCGGTATTTGCAATCCTTGGCTTCTTTCCGCTTATTGCCCTGCTCTTCTCATGGGCAAGTAACAGCAAGTACCCATTCATCGGTGGACTTAGAGCTCTGCATCAACTGATCGCCTTTGAAATTCCATTCATAATCTCGGCGCTTTCAGTAGTTGTATTGTCTGGAACACTTAATCTCACAGAAGTTGTTGAGTCGCAGATTCAGTCATACTGGTTCATCTTTTTCCTGCCGATAAGCGCCTTTGTTTTTTACATTTCATCGCTTGCAGAGCTTGAGAGGATACCCTTCGATCTACCGGAGGCCGAGTCTGAGATCGTGGCCGGCTGGCTGACTGAGACATCTGGGATGATATACGGCCTTATACAGCTAGGGTCATACATCAAGACGTATGCGCTTGCGGCATTGTTTGTAATTCTATTCCTTGGCGGCTGGGCTGGACCCCAGATCTTCCCTACAGAAATCATGCCAGGGTCTGCTGATGAAGAAATAATCCCAATAATATATGATGCAACAGTTGCTAACGGCATCTTTTGGTTCACGCTCAAGACATTTGGCGTGATAATGCTGATGCTCCTACCCAGAGGCATCAGTCCCAGAATCAGGATAGACATCCTGCTCCACACCGGCTGGTATAAACTCATCGTTCTTGCTTTTATCAACATGTTCATAGCCCTTGCACTAATATATGGCGGCGTACTTGGTCCTGGTGGTCTGCTAGTTAGATGACATCGGCAGGTGGCTTTATCAAATCAATTGAATCTGGCTCAAAGCACTTAGTTATCAAGCGCTT
>CAYXGH010000136.1:0-4278 GCA_964464485.1 uncultured Nitrososphaera sp. | reverse complement strand
ATTATTGTAGTCGTATGCAAATGACATGTTTCGTGTTGTTTATCATATGCTACCTCTCATCCTTCAGAGAAAAATGTAATACATCAGTTGCTGGTGGCTAGACTACATAGAAATTCAAATCTGTACAATAGAGAAAATGAAAAACAGGAAAAAATATCCATCTGTCATCTCTAACCCTCTGCGATGTATTGAATTGATCCTAAATGCATTATGAATAGAGATATATGTCCTCATAAAATTGGGCAGCTCTTTGTTTAAAGACTTCAGCCAAACTGCAACATTATCTGCTGAAGCACTTGCCTGAGAAGGCAAAAACATGTTGATTACTTCTTCTTCCTATACAGGATCACAGTCTTGAAAAGGTTATATCGACTTCCTTCTTTGATTCCTAATTTCATTGATCCATCTCATTTCCACTAAAAGCTTTTTGCATTCTGATATATAGTATTTTTGTCGTCTTAGTCTGCAAGAGCTCTCACAGGCTATAACAAACAAGCTTCAAAAAATGTCATATGCTACTATACTTTACATCATTTAGGGTCATGTGTATAGACGTTGTGGATTGTTCAGTTTTACTAGCCTATCTTTCTTTAAATATTTTAAGCTGCCCAGTTCCTTCGGGGCTTACGACTAAGCGGTTTTTCATCCTCTTGAGATAATCTGCCAAGTACTCCTCTGCTTCTTTGCGCGTCTCAAACTTGGCCTCTCCCCTGAACGAGCCGTCCTTGTCTATAAGGCTCACCGCGCTCCATAACCCGTTCCTGCCAAGCCTCTTGACTACAAACATATAGTATAACCTATGCTAATACATGCAGGCCATATTTAAGACAACAGTTTGTGCTCCAATTGGCATTTATGTCAAATGTCTTTTGCTGCTAGTCTGGCTCACGGCACCAACAGCTTAATTAAAAACTTCCAGATGTTATAGACCGACTTGACAAATTCAGAAGCCAGGTTTACGATAAACGTCAGGGAGGGAATGGTCGAACTTGAAGGCAAAGAGAGCTTTGTAGATAAGCACCTTGAAAAATTTGAAGAAATTTTTAAGACGGCGGTAAAGGAAGCGATAACTCGCGGCGTAGAGCAAAGGCTTGAACTGAAACCGCAGTCGGCCCAGGCCGCATTTCCTGCGGAACTAGCTCAACACAAAGAGACTTCAGCTGTGATTGAGCAACCATCTCTTCCGCAACCTCACAAGTCAAACAGCAGCAGCGCCGCTAAGCATTCTGCCAAACCAGCAATAACAATACACCCAATACCTGTCGACCTGAAGGCAAATGAAAGTAAGATTGGCCTCCGTGAATTCTACGCTGATAAAAAGCCGGCCAACCACTACGAAAAAACTGCTGTCTTTGTTTACTATCTGACAAAGTTCAATAACCAGCAGGAGGTCAAGTTTGGTGAGATCCTATCATGCTATGACGAAGTAAATGAGAAAAAGCCCAGTATCGCCGACATTGTAAAGAACTCGATCCGATACAAAGGGTGGCTTGATCAAGGCTCTGAAAAGTACACTGCATTACTTACTATCTCAGGAGAGAACTTCGTAAAATTTGACCTGCCAGCTCAAAACGGAAAGACGGAACAACAACAACAACAACAACATGCAACGGCCACCAATAACTAGGCACGCCACCAATCAAATCCAACGAAATCTATTTTTTTCTGTTTTACTTTTGGGATCGCTAAAATGAATTGTTTTTTTACGGTAGTTGCAAGCCTGCCAGCCAGAACGATGCCGGTTGCAGCAAGGTCGTCTGTGGTCCTAAAGACCTGCACTAGGTAGGGTGCATGGTCAATTCCTGGGCCCTGTTCATAAACTGCAAAGTCGCATCCAAATTTGATCCCCGGTGTAACAATGTAGCCCTTGTCACGCAGGTTATGATAAACGAGGTAGTTAGCTTCAAAGTCGACATACTGCTCTTTGCATATCCTCTTTATTTTGGCAAAAGGAACAGGTTTGCCGTCAATACGAAATACTTCCAACTTGTTCTTCTCGACAAGGTAGCATCCTTCTATTAGGTCTAGCACGAGTGGCGCGTCAAATTCCGTACCTTTCGGCTTCGGGATTCCAAGCGGCTTACCATAATAGCCACTGCCAAAAAGTGACCTTGCATGCGAAACGTCCCAGATTACTATCCGGTTTTCAACCAGCCTGCCACTGATCATTTCTTACATGCTCAGGGCAAGAATCGTGAAGGAATCAGACGCTTCCTGACATTTGTCCACCATACCCTCTATGCCTTCAACTGCGTCTTTGAGCAGCAACAGATCCTTGGTACTTGAAATTTCGTTGAGCACCTTGACGATAACAACCCTGTGTTTCGCATCTACCTGACGCTCAAGAGTTTGAACATCTCGCGCAATGTCTATTGTGCTTGGAGGATTGATTGAAAGTGCACGGCCCATTTCATTTAACTTGAAAATGGTGTCTACAACCATACCAACGAGTTGGTTTAGGTCGTCGTCAAATGAGGCCTTTTTTAAGGTCATTGGTTTTATATTGGCAAGTCTGAAGGCAACGCCGCTGATGTAGCCAGCAATATCGTCGATGATATAAGCAGTTCTCAAGATATCTTCCCTATTTGCCATGAGGCTGCCTATCTCGGCAACCTCGCGAGTTATTTTCCTACAGAGATTCTCGACCTCTTCCTCGGTCTTTTCCATACGTTCAAGACACAGCTGACTATTCATTTCGTCGCCTTTGATGAGTGATGTGGTCAGTATTGATAAATCCCTTGAAGAGTTCAAGATTTTTGTGATTTCATCCTGCAAAACCGCCAGCGCCTTTCTTTTGGCCTGAACCTCTAGTTCCCCGCGGTACAATAAAGCCAAAATATCCTGTCAGGCTAATAATTCTATCGCTGCTAAGTACATATATGTATATAGGTACAATCGGCAGTGCCCTTTTATCAACTGCAAAATCTTGTGTCGGGTTCCCACGATGCTGCCTCTTTTGTCGTTGTAGTAGCACAGTAGTAGTTCTGGTTGTTGTTGTTTTTTGTTCCATGTTATCGACAACAAGAACCTCAAAAGCCCTCGAAAATCTCTGTTAAGAAAGTAATTGACATGCAGAGCCCAAAGAAGTGCTGAACAAAAAGTCATGGTTTTAGGCCTCATCAGGTGGGCAAGCAAGAGATTGTAGGTCTCGGACAGGCCAAATTCCCGTAGAGTAGGCGATTGAACTCATATATTGAAGACTTGAAAAACGTTTTTCAAATGATCGAAGAAAGGCAAGAAGATAAGTGACGCCAAGCAAAATGAGAGGAAAAACCCCAAAGTAGTGTGTGTATGAGGGTATTCTTCTAGCTAAACGAATGGGACAGCATGACAACAACAAGAAGAACAAAAAAGTTACTCGGCTTGCAGCTACTAGAAACGCCTGAGGAACTTGGGCTTGAGCATATCTGGGTGCGATTTCAAGCTCCTAATCAAAGCAAGGAGCTTTTCTCTGTCTTCAGGTATTGTGCCGCCTATAGAATACACATTTGAAGCATGATTTGCTCGGAAGATCACCTGCCGCCTGGGCTTGAAGTCAGCGACGAGCCTTTGTAGCTCATCCAGAACATCCAAATCATCGAGCGGCACAAATGGCTCGCCAAATTTGTTCATGAATTCCGCGTATATAGCCTCTTCGAGGTGAAGCGTCAGCGCGCCGACGTAGTCAGGAGATGTTTCGCTAAGTATGCGAGCAGTGTCTGCGATATGCTCTCTAGTATATTTCTTGCCTCCCAGCCCTACGATTATCATGCAGGACAGGATGTACCCGTGGTGCTTGATCTTTTGGCATGCCTGAAGGATTGTTTTGTAGGTTGCGCCTTTAGTCACCTTCTTAAGCACGATGTCATTTCCGCTTTCGATTCCCACGTACATCATGTGGAGCCCGGCAGCCCTTATTTCCCTGAGTTCATCATCCTTCTTCTGCAGAATGTTCTTTGGCATAGCATAACATGAAATCCTTTCAAGTCGAGGAAAATTTGCCCAGAGGTACTTTAGAATCTCCACCATTCTATCCTTTGGAAGATTGAGCGCGTCACCGTCTGCCAAAAAGATCCTGCGCGTATCCGGGTAGAGCTTGGCCGTCATGTCGATCTCAGACTTAATTTCTTCCCAGGGTCGCTCCACGTATTCTTTGGTGCGGTACATGTTGCAAAATGAACACTTGTTGAAGGAGCAACCAAGTGTCACTTGAAATATCGTAGAGTCGGCCTCTGATGGGGGACGATAAAGAGGGTAATCATAAACTATCTCCATTCTTACAGCGGCTGTATATAGGGG
>CAYXGH010000135.1:0-4280 GCA_964464485.1 uncultured Nitrososphaera sp. | reverse complement strand
TTAGTCTTTATGTTCAATGGTTTGACTTGGCCATCATCGAGCCAGTAATTGTTTGCCTTTAGCTCTGACATGTATTCCCTCTCAGGTTGTATATTATGCATTCAGAGATGTTCCGCTATCACTTCCTGCGTAATAGATGCAACATCATCGTCATCATCACAGCAGATATTGCCCAGCCAGTATTAAAAACGAAAGACATCTGCCTTTTTACAAGGCGGCTCATATGGGGGTGTTTTTCTATTGAGGATGATGGTGCAGGAATTGGCTGTCAGCATAATCTTAGTACTTTTTCAGTATAACATGCGATGCAGAATAGGTCGCATAGCATGTACGATTCCATTCTGAAAGAATGATTTAAATTAGTTACGCAGTTTGATCGTAATCTCTTCTCCCATTCCTATTGGCACAGTGACTGACTGGACGTTGGGCTTAGTGTTCACATGGCGCGCATACTTTCTCATAGCGGGTCGGAAATGGTCAGGATAAAGCATATTATCTGCTGCAATTATCCCTCCAATTCTTACCATTGGTAGGACAATGTCAAAATATCTTATGATGTTCTCTTTATCTGCATCAAGGAAGACAAAATCAAACTTGCCTTTGAGCTTACGCAGCAAGTCAAGAGCGATGCCTTGTTTTATCTCTACCATCTTATCAATACCAGCCTCTTTGAAATTTTTCAATGCCCGCTGTACTTTTTGTGGGTTCATCTCTATCGTTATTATCTTTGTGCTATGGTTCTTGCCTATTGCGTCGGCGAACCACAGTGTGGAAAACCCTGCTGATGTACCCACTTCTAATACGCATCTTGCCTTGATTGCCTTAAGAAGTACTGAAAAGAATATACCAGTATTGGCTGTGATAGCAAGCATCTCCTGATCAGGTGCAACTTTTACTCTACCACTTCTTTCCCGGTTTGACTGCCGATTAAGCCTAGATATTACGCTGAGAACCTTGCTGTCCACGCCTGCAATAATGTATACAAAGGATATTTTTACTTTCAACTGTTCTTTTGCTTCAAAAGTGATAAAGTGTTCACTTTTTCCGCCCTGTAGTTTATCCTCGTTACGGATTCTCGCTGTCTAAGCAGTTGGTCTTTGCGGGCCTTTCAGCCTTCAATCGCGATCTTATAGTCGTCTAATATTAAAGGACTCCCTGACAAGGTAAATCAACAACGCGATGGCCGACTTTTAATCGTTGCAGGAATCAAACTACTAACTTTTTTATTGTCTGGTGTCAAGAGAAAATGCAATGGAATTTGTTAATCTTGAGGAGCCCGATGTAAGCAAGCCAATAATGATCGCAGCCATGCAGGACATGGGAAACGTCGGCAGTATCGCCATCGATTTTATTAACAAGAGTCTGAATAGCCGGTTGTTTAGGTATGTCTTGCCGCCTTATCCAAATTATGTGGTTGATAAAGGAGGCCATATTGACTTTCAACAAGAAAGGTGGGAATATCGCTATATCAAGAGCATCATCGTTTTTGGGGGCGGAGTTGGGCAGCCTCAGACCAACTATGAGCTTTATGAATTGTGCCAAGATGTCATCAATATCGCCAAGTTGCACTCCGTGCAACTAATTTATACCTTGGGCGCATTCCACACAGACCGAAACTATGGCAAGGACCCAATGACACTTGTCACAACGACCTCACAAGAGCTAACAGACCAAATAATGAAAATAGGTCACAACACCACTCCTGGCTCGTCGCTGATAACGGGTGTCAATGGCCTGATACTGGGCTATGCTAAAAGAAACAACATTCAGGGTATTGGCTTGTTTGCAGAGATCGACGACCCCCAGATGCTGCAATATAGATCAGCAAAGAGTCTAGTAGTTTCGCTTGAAAAGCTGACATACCAGAGGTTCAAGGGGCTAGAGGAGCTGGACGAAATGGCTGGCGCAATTGAACGAGAGCTTGACAGGATGAAAAGGATGGGCGGCGACTCTTTATATCGTCCCTAATGAGTTGGTCTCAGTGGCTTAGTCAAGCCTATCTAGGTTCTACATATTATTGTTAGAACAATATTATGCCTGCTCTCCAATGTTTCGCTCACTACTAGTGTTCAGCGCGTCAACCTTCTTTATCATTTTCCTCCTCTATCTGCACCTTTGCACCCGAGTGGCCGACTGCCTTCAATTGTCTTTTATAGGCAGCCACGATCTCATCAATGGTCGTAGCATCTTCGGGCTTTTTGTCGTCCCTTATCTTGCCTGTGAATTTTGGAAAGCGTAGAGCAAGACCGTAGCCCGGTCTTATTGTGTTCTTGGCGGCCGTATGCGATGGACTCATGGTGATCTCTGACGCAATGACTTCAATAACGATCTTAGGCTCAAACCAAATGTCCATTTCCATGCCGGTATCGACCCTTGCATGCCGCTGGCTTACTATATGCTTCTCGAGCTCTTTGTAGAATTGCTCAATGTGCACATCGGTAAAACCAGTCCCTACCTTGGTCACGCTACGGAACATGTCAGTGTTATGATCATAAGCCGCTAACAGTAACGCTCCATATTTGCCAGCGCGCCTTCCGCGACCATGCAGTGCGCCAACGATGACAAGATCAAGTGTATCTGCAAAATCGCTCGTGTATTCACGCTTGAGCTTGACCCAAGCATATTCTCTTGCACCGGCGCGGTATGTGCTTGAGAGATGCTTTATCATGACGCCCTCACAGCCATTCTCAATTGCAGCCGCCATGAACCTATCGATCTCATATGGCTCAGTTGCAATAGTCTGCTTGATCAAGCTTAACTTGCTATTTTGGATCCTATCAACTATTTTCTTCAGCAGCTTTCTCCTTTCCATATATGACACTTCTGTCTTGCTCTTGCCGTCGAAGTAGAGTACATCAAAAAAGTTCATGACGACAGGATAGCTCTCCATTGCCTCTTCTACGCCATATTTACGTCGACGGTGCATTAGTTCCTGAAAGGGAAGATATTCCTCTGTCTCTATGTTTATGGCCACTACTTCACCCTCCAGTATCACTTCTGATTTTATGGACTTTAATGCATTGGCAACATCTGGATAGTGGCTCGTAATCTTTTCGAGTCTCCTTGAAAACAATTCTACTCTATCCTTGCCCTTGTGCACCTGTACGCGCTCGCCATCCAATTTATATTCTACTGCTGCCCTGCTTCCCATGCGCTCTAGTGCTTCTTCTGCTGTCCTGATGCGCTCTGCAAGCATCGGCCTGATAGGCTTGAAGAGTGTTATCTTGATCGAGCTGACTGCTTCGAGCCCCTTGGTTGCAAGCAACCTTGCCACTGCGCCAAGGTCGCTTGAGACATTATACGCATTTTCAAGCACCTGCCTGTTTGCCTTGTCACCAGTGAATGCAATCGCAAGGGCGTCAAGCACAGTGTAATCAGCAATGCCCAGCCGCAGCTGTCCCATGACAAACTTAATTATGTAACATCCCTCTGCAGCCGTTGCATCATTCAGCAAACTGCTTATTAGACGCAGCTTGATCTCCTGTGAGCCAACGCCAATTGTCCGTGCAACTTTGTCAAAAGTAGAATATACGCGCTCGACTGTCATAGGCTCTGAAAATAGGGTTGATTGGCTCTTTGACTTCATGACTTCCAGTGTCGCCTCTCCAAGGTCACCTGTCTTTTGGTATATTCGCCCTATTTCTGATACGTCTTTGCCAGATGAGCTTGCAATTGCCCTGAGGACCATTTTTTCTGCGACCCCCATCTCTATTCCTTCATAGTCGGGGTAAAGTTTACCCTGAATTAGATAAGTCACCTTGTCGATAATGTTGGCGGGCGTCCTTTTGAGAAGCGTAACAAGGTATCCGGTAAGCGCAATTCTGCTCGAGGTTTGTTCCATATGCTCAAATGTCTCTACTAAGGAATTGAAATCCAAAGAGCTTCAAATCTGTACGCTTTGAGTGAATATTAAACTATGATATGCGTTAATGCGGCTACTCTGGCCGAAGATAAGGAACATAGATGATTAGCAATGATCCTGTAGAAAGCAGGTCAAGCATACAAGGTGTTGGCTGGAGATCATGCCCTAATTCTATAAGACGAAGACGCAGATAGAGCAGCAGCAACAACAACAACAACAACTGCAGATGACGTCTGCAAAAAAAGAACCAAAGATTGTCAAATAGCAACAGCCAGATAGTTCAACAGGGACTAGATCTTCTGCAAAGCAAGAGAGTATCATAACAGATATACAGCAATTGATGAAGCAGCGGCCACTTATTGAGAGAACGCAGCGAAAGCTCAAGCGGGCAAAAATGATGAAGTTTACTGCAAGGCTA
>CAYXGH010000134.1:0-4296 GCA_964464485.1 uncultured Nitrososphaera sp. | reverse complement strand
TAAATGATGACTCAGATGTCGCGATCAAAAATGGACTAGATGCAACAATATTTTAACGAAGAAGACTTTTGATCTTCGGATTCGAGTACTAGTGACAAGCAGCTGTTAACTGAAGCAATCTTGCATATTGCCAAATCATGATTCGGGTATAACGATTTTGGTTGAATATGACTAACTAACTATCCAAAGAAAAAGATACAGATATACCTACATATCTCTCTCTTCAAATGAAAATGATGCGAAATGGTGCACAAGTAGCTGACAGCCTCAGGTTATTAATTTCATCTTCAAGCGGCGCCACTTATATCGAAGCACGCTATCAGTCAAGGGTGGCAAGTGAGGTCAATTTTATCAACGGCGAACTTGAAAGGATAAGAGTGGTGGAAAACGCTGGCTGCGGAATTAGGGTTCTGGTGGATGGCTGCTGGGGCTTTACAAGCACAAGCAACATCTCGAATGAGGCCCTAAAGGAATCTCTTAGCCAGGCCGTATCGGCAGCACGCGTACTTGCCCGGATTAAGAAGAACAAGGTCAAGGGACTCATTGAATCGAAAATGATTACCGGCACTTTTAGGACGGCAGCCAACAGCGGCGATAATAATCTGTCAGATATTAGCATTGAGCAGAAAGTGCAAGTTACAAAGGAAGCAGAAAAGGAGGCTCGAAGCAACAGAGCGGTCAAGACTGCTTCTTGCACATACCGGGATACGCTTGATCACAAGGTCATCGTAAACAGTGATGGCGCCGACATTGAGATTTATGATTCAAAGCCAGAGTTCAGCGTAACAGCAATAGCAAGAAAGGCAAGTCAGAGTGCGACAGCCCATGAGGGTGTTGGTATCACCGGCGGATGGGACGACCTTTTCAAAAAGAAGAGCCATCTAGAATACGCGCGTACGGCATCAGCAAGAGCGGCGAAGCTCCTAGATGCTAGGCATGTTAGTGGCAAAAAGACCACAGTGATACTGGATCCTGCTATGGTGGGGCTCCTATCGCATGAGGCAATCGGTCACACCGTCGAGGCCGACTTTGTGCTGTCTGGCTCAGTGGTAAAAGACAAGATGGGGAGCAAGGTAGCAAGTGATCTTGTCACACTGGTTGACAGCGGCAAGTCGGAAATAGCAAGCAATGCCGGTGGGACGATAATAGTCGATGATGAAGGCGTGGCTGCGGGGCGGACTGCAATAATTGAGAAGGGGATACTAAAATCGTTTCTGCATAACCGCGAGTCAGCCATGATATTTGGCACAGCTTCAACAGGCAATGCCCGGGCCTTCCAGTACCGCGACGAGCCGCTCATCAGAATGCGGAACACGTACATTGAGCCCGGCGAAGATAAGCTAGATGATATGATAAGGGAAACCAAGCACGGATATATTATCAAGGGTGCGAGAAACGGACAAGCAGATGCAAATGGCGAATTCATGTTTGGCGCAGAAGAGGTATGCTTGATAGAAAATGGCGAGGTGAAGGAGCTCCTCAAGGGTGCAAGCATCTCTGGCAATGCATTTGAGGTGCTCGAATCAGTCGACATGGTAGGTAACGAATTTCAATATGACATCGGCACTGGCTACTGTGGCAAGTATCAACCTGCCAAGGTTGATGGTGGCGGGCCGTACATCAGATGCACAGCAATGATTGGAGGACTGCAAGAGTGATTCTGGATCTTTTGCGATACGCGATAAAGCAGGCTGAGGCTCTTGGAGCAAGTGACGCAGAAGCCTATGGGGCTATCAACAACGAATCAGAGGTCTTCATAGAGAATAACGATGTCAAGCAAGCCAAGTCGCAGAGGACAAGCTCTATGGGCCTTAGGGTAGTGCTTGATGGCTCGATTGGCTTTTACTCTACCAACGATCTAGCCAAAAGCAGAATAAGAGATGCCGCAGCTATAGCGATCAAGGTTGCGCACGCAAGTCCAAAGGACAGGCACAATGTCTTTCCAGGTAGGTCAAAGTCAAAGTCAAAGTCACTCCGCGGTATATACGATAGAAATGCTGACTCATTTCAGACATTAGATGCTGCAAGGATGGCAGCTGAGATGCTCAAATCTGCCAAATTGTATGACAACAGAGTAACCGTCGACAGCGGCAACTTTAGCGCCCAAGTGGCCACTCACGCACTTGCAAACTCTAATGGGATAGAGCTAAAAGAAAAGGCAAGTGTCTTTTCGTGGTCGATAATGGGCATGGCAATAGAAGACACTGAAATCTCAAGCTTTGACTACCAAGTTGGCGGGTCGCATTATATCAAAGACATTGATGTGTGCAATACTGCAACCGAGTTTGCACAGACAGTAGTCAAGTCGCTTGGTACACGCAAGATAGAGGAAAGCTTCAAGGGAGAAATGCTGCTAACCCCCACGGCTGCAAATGAAATGATAGAGGAAGGAGTTGCTCATGCCATCAATTCGGACGCTGTGCAGAAAAAATCCAGCCACTTTGCAGGTAAGATAGGCAAACAGGTAGCATCGGATCTGCTGACGGTAGAAGATGACGCAACTAACGTGGAGGGACTTAATGCATCAAGCTTTGACAGAGAAGGTGTTTTCCACCGTCGAAATGTTGTAATAGAAAAGGGCATTCTCAAAAAGTTTCTATACAATACGCACACAGCAAGTAAAGATGGCGTAAGGAGCACAGGCAACGCAGGCGGATCGACAAGCTCGCCGCCAACGGTGTCGACAACCAATTTTCTGGTAAAGCCTATGAGATCAAGCGTTGATACACTAGTGTCTGAAATAGATAAGGGCATAATAATAAGCAGGTTTTCTGGCAACGTAAATCCGGTTAACGGTGATTTTTCAGGCGTTGTAAAAGGCGGCCAGCTAGTTATGAATGGCACGATAAAGCATGCAGTGAAGGAAGTCATGGTGGCTGGCAATGTCTTTGAGGCGCTACGTCGACTAAATGGTATATCAAGAGAGCGAAAAGTGATTTATGGCTCCATACTTCCCTACATGCGGTTTGATGGGATCTCCTTTACTACAGGATGAGTAAGAAAAATAATGGAAGAAAAAGAAGAAAAATTTGATATTGCAGTAGTTGGTGGAGGACCTGCAGGACTTTCAGCTGCATACGCTGCCGCGAAGAGTGGAGCGAAAGTAGTACTGTTTGAAAAGGATCAGTCTATCGCACACAATATCAGGACAAGCGGCGTAACTTGGATTTCTGAAATGGAGAGGCTTAGCATACCAAGCAAGTTTTACAACCCGATTCAGAATTATCGCTTTGTATCGCCTTCCAATGATGTCCTTATCACAGGCAATGTCTCTAAATCATGTGTGCTTGACATTAGAGGTACATACCAGCATCTTGCTTTTCTTGCAGCAAAGGAGGGCGTTCAATTGATGGTAAAGAGCAATGTCGTTGATATTATCAAAGACGGCCACAGAATGGCTGGTGTGAAGGCAAGCACACCAAAGGGAAAGTTAACTGTGCGCTCAACTTTAGTTATAGATGCAAGCGGCTTTAGCACGTCTGTTGGACGCAAGGCTGGAGTGGCCGGCCAATGGAAGCGCTATGGAGTAGGCGCAGAATATGAATGCTATTGCGACGATATAGACAGCACCACGTGGGTCCTCATGGTAGGGCAAAAGTATTCAGATGCGGGATATGCATGGCTATTTCCTCTCTCAAAAAATAGAGTGAGAATCGGAGTGGGCATTGGCAGACCGGAATCAAATGCAGAGCCTCTTGAAAAGTTGAACAAAATAATCGAAGAAAGGTTCAAGCCTCTTGATTCTGTCAGGAATGGGAAGATACAACCCCTAGAACTGCATTATGGATTTATACCAAATGAAGGAGTCAGGCGTAGTAGCATTGCTGATGGGCTGATAATGGTCGGCGACTCGGCTGGCCAATCAAATCCGCTGGTGCTGGAAGGCATACGCTACGCCATAGAGTTTGGGAGGCTTGCTGGGAAGGTTGGAGCAGACTCGCTTTCGGAGAACTCTGATAGGGAGTCTTTGCTGGAATATGAACGATCATGGAAGGCCAAGGCAGAGTCCAAGGTACACTCTGCTCTTAAGGTGCAGATGCGCTGGCTTGGATTGACTGACGAGGAATGGGACAAAGAGATTGAAATTCTCCGGGATATGACGGTTCAAGAATTTTTGGACTTTATCAAAGCAGATTTTACTAGAGTCAATATGATGAAGCTTGCACTACACCATCCCAAGATGGCTGCACGTCAATTGTTTAACATGATTCTGAAGAGCTAATCTGAAAGTATTACAATAATGTATCCGTTGGTTCTTGCGCATCTCGCTGGTCTAGCTCAAACATGATGTTTATG
>CAYXGH010000133.1:0-4319 GCA_964464485.1 uncultured Nitrososphaera sp. | reverse complement strand
GCGGGCCCAGAGGGACTCGAACCCTCGACCAACTGCTCCGCAGGCAGCCATTCTATCCAAGCTGAACTATGGGCCCAGCATCTTTCTCTTTAACAATTACGATGCCGACGGCTACTAGGACGACGGCCGTAACAGCAACATTTTCTACTTCTATATACCTCAATTAAAACCTAGGTGCGCACACTGATAGAGACACTCAGACATACTCACACAGCTAGCCAGCTGCTTTAATAGCCGCATCAGCATTAACGCTCTGTTCAAGCGACTTTGAGATCATTTCTGAAGATTTTTCATATTCGCTCTGATCTGATGTGGCAAGGTAGTTGCGAAAGTGCTGATGGCTTTGCCGTTCTAGTTCGATGGCACTGACAAGATAGTCATGCGCTGATTTGTATTTTTCAGGCGTATTCAAAGCCTTTGCCCTTTCTATCAGCTCGTCGTACCTGGGCAAGTACTGGTCAATAACTTGGATCATTGTATTGTTGTCTCTTGACAGCCACATGTCCTCTTCTGCAGTATGCTGTTGTGTTAATGCATTTGTATCAATTACTATTCTTTCAAATGCTCTTTTAAAGTCATTATTCCGTGAAGCCTCCACCTGAAGAAATACCATAAAGGCAATTAGTGCACCAATAACTGCAATACCTCCAAAGATAATTAACCGTCCCGTCTGCTTTCTGCTTCTTGGCAATATATCTATCTCTCTCCTTTCTCTCTCAGTCTCTGTATGTTTGCAAGAATACAATGCCAAAGAACAAAATAAATACGCTATGACGTGTAAAAATTTCTTTTTATTATTATTACCGCATCTCCAAGAGTGCAATTCTGTCTGTCTTGCCGCTCTTTTTTTTAGGTGTGGCGACCATTTTGACAAAGTCTCTGTCTGTGCCGTGCCAGTCGAAATAATCAAGAGTGTGACGGTTGCAAAATACAAGGGTAGTCCCTTCTTCATCCCACTGCATGCTACAGCCGCAAGGTAGATTTCTGTCCGGCATTCATAATCTAGTGTGTTATCAAATTTAACAGTTGTAGAGAGGTCTTCTCTGCTACCACAGACATTAGAATATTCTTGTGATGAGAGGAGCTAGACAATTGTCTTTACCAAGACAAAGAAAAAAATAGCCAAACGCGCGAAAGGGAATAGTGAGGCAAATCATTAGTATGAGAAGAGGAGAAGGAGAAGAAATACAAGAATTCAAAAGCTTGAGGTGTCGTCGACGCCAAATAATGACTGCATAGAAAATGAGAAGTAATAGCTAAGCTTGACAACAAAGGTACTTTACAAACAAGTATTAAATGGGGCTCAAACCAATCGAGACATTTAGAGAGAGAAAAAAATGGCTGACATCGAGCATGAGGGGCAGCAGCAGGATGAGGGGCAGCAGCAGCAAGCAGACCTATCAGATACAAGAAGGCAAATCGCACAGCCACCACTCAACTTACTCTTCAATCCATCACTCCTTATCAGAAAAGATGTCTGGAACATAGACATTGCGCGGTTGCTGGAAATGTTCCTACGATTGCTCAATGCCACAGGCAATAAGGATCTGCGCATTTGTGGATTGGCAGCAGTCTCTTCGTCGATGATCTATCGGCTAAAGGTGGAAAGCATTTTTGTACTTGAGAAAATAGCGATGCAAAAGAAAGGCCTCAATGACCCAATCAACGACCCGCAGCAGCAACTACCTATACCACAGCTAAACCCAATCGAGCTACCATTCAGAATTGAACCAACATATCCAGTGTCAGTGGAAGACTTGCTCCACATGCTAGAAAATATGATAATGGAGCTTGCAAACCCCCGTTCGAAAAGAAAGAAACAAGAACTCGAGCTTGAGCCCGTCGAGATTTTTAATTTTGATCAATATCTTATCAAGTTTGAGAAGATAATCCAAGATTACGAAGACATGATCTATGACATTGTGGCTGCAGACGGCATACTTATGTTCAAGACGCTGGTTAATAAGTTGGAACCAGTCGAAATGGCAAGATGCTTTATAGCCATGCTATACCTTGCAATGAAGCGCAAGATCAAGCTGGATTACCCAGAAGAAGATTCAGACGATATAAAGATGACTCTCGCCCAGCCTTAATAAACGACAAAATAGCAATAACAACAATAATAATAACAATACAATAACGACAGCAGAGCAATAAAGTAATAAATCGATTCTTTAGAATAGAGAGAGATACCTTGCGCGAGCCGGCTCTTCCAGAAGACGAAATTGCTGCTAGAATAGAAGCGGCTTTATACTCTGCCGGTAGACCTCTGTCGCTAGATGAGCTGATAAAGGCATCTAGTACAAATTCGAAGGAAAAGACGCTTAGGGTGGTAAACGACCTTGCAAAGAAGGTCAAGTCAACCTTTAGGGCAATCGAGATAGCTCAACTTGAAGACGGCAACTATGTTTTACAGCTAAGGCCAGAATATACGCCGCTTGTGCGCAAATTCGCGCAGCATCCTTTACTTCCATCAGGTGCACTAAAGACGCTCTCTTACGTTGCATACGAGCAGCCAGTGACCTCAAAGAGGCTAGTGCAGATAAGAGGCAGCCAGGTGTATTCTCACATCAAAGTGCTTGAGCAGCTCCAGTTCGTAGAGCATGAAAACCTTGGCCGGCTTAAAGTGTATCGAACGACGCCTAAGTTCCAGAATTATTTTGGCATAACAGACCTCAATGCCGTAAAAAGTAGGCTAGTGACAGCCACCACCGCCGACAACACTACCACCACAACAACAAAAGCAAACAAGCAGCCACAGCTGCGCTCAACTACTAAACATATCCAGTCATCCGCCGCCGCTGCTGCAACAGCTGCAGGGGACGGCGCAACCGAGGAGCCTCAACTGCCAGAAAAGACTTAATTAGAGCAGAGAAAAATTACCTACTGCACTGCTATGCGAAAATCGATAGAAAACCTCGGCGGACGCAAGTTAACTGGTGGACGCAAGGTTGCCATGAGAGGAAGACGTAAGTTTGAGATTGACAGATATCCAAATGAAGCGGTCGCCGGCCCTACCCAGATCGTTGCTCGAAGGACTAGGGGCAATAACAACAAAGTCGCTTTCAAGACCGCCGAGTTTGCCAATGTAATTGATCAGGAGAACAAAAAGATAACCAAATCCAAGATCTTGAGAGTCACTAAGAACCCAGCAAACAGGGACTATGAAAGAAGGGGCGTAATCAGCAAGGGAGCTATTATCGAGATTGAAAACGGGACAGCAAGGGTTGTGTCAAGGCCAGGGCAAGACGGAGTGGTTAACGCCATTTTGGTCAAGGCAACAACAACGACAACAACAAAGATCAAGTAAAGTTAGTTATATAGTAACCGTTAAGAGCAAATAAGGGTTTATTTTGTTTGTGGACTTATCATGGGATGGTCCGGATCCAAAAGACACAGCTGTCTGCCCATATCCGGTGGAGTTTTATTGCAAGCCTTCTCCTGCAGGGTCGCTAAACTCACTTGAGTCCGGACGCCTCTTCCTTCAAGTCGATCTGGGGGCAGGTGTGAGATCAGTTACAGGCCGGCTCGTTAACAAAGCCAAGTCGGAAAACCTTGACAAGTTGCAGGACGGGGCCAGCAAGATAAAGCGGCAGACATCGCTCTCCGCCACATTCGTGCAGGACAATCAACATCCTAACAGATGGGTAGGCGAGCTGAGCATCCCAGCCAGCTGGCTAGAAGGTGGTACAAGAACTCATGAGAGAACAGGTGCAGCTAGCCCCAAGAGTGGTAGTAACTTCTATAGTCTCGAGATAACATACACACTTGACAACAGCAACAGCTGTACCGCGCGGTTTTCCTCAGAGGACGCATTTCACTGGCAAGCAAGGTCCAAATGAGCTTCGTAGAGAGAGAAAGAGAGACCGCCCGTGCATATATACGCAAGCAATATATTTTTCATAATTTTGTAAAACATAGAGGATCGAGAAACTCTCTTGAAAGACTACGAACATGTGGTGCTGTGGCTTGACTACTTTAATAAGAACCTCAAGAGGCGGCAAGGCAGGAAGGTGAAGCGTGATCAGGCAGTCTTTGATCCTACTGTTCAGGAGTTAGTCGAGGCTACCAGAGCGGCAGGCTTCCAATTATCGGATCAAGAGATAAACAGCGATGCAAGGTTCCCTCGCAGATCATTTGTCAAATCTGGCTATGTAATGGTGGCAAAAAAGGAAGGTGTCAAAAAGTCTCAGATAATCAACACAGTAGCCAACAAATTGCTGCGAAGGAGCTTGCAAAAATTCACTAAGAAATAAACAATTTGGTATTGTGGAAGAGGGGATGTCTCTCTTTCTCTCCCTCTTTCTGCATTTTTTCCT
>CAYXGH010000132.1:0-4375 GCA_964464485.1 uncultured Nitrososphaera sp. | reverse complement strand
AGAGGAAAAAAGAAGAATGGTGGGCCGGGTCGGAGTTGAACCAACGACCCCCGCCATGTCAAGGCGGTATCCTAACCAGGCTAGACCACCGGCCCAACATACAATGAAAAAATTTGTTGCCCAAATATATGTTGTAGATCGTCTTTACGTGGAAACTAACTCTTTTTACCTTAATTCTATAAAGCTGACATTATAGCACCTATTGAAATTAAGTAATGAGGTATACCATGAGGCAATCGTAACCTATGAGGAAATGCTGCAGATGCTAGAGCGGGATTCGGTGGTACTCAGTGAGAAAAAGGATGATCACCAGGAAAAGCACCTTGACCATATCAATAGCACCGATGAGACAGTAAAACAAAGATCAGCGTGAATATGTCTAGCTGTCTATTAAGAAGGGATAAGGTTAAGAACCACCATGGTGACGTTTATTCTGCATTTGGACGGCGAATCCTTTAGGATAATCCAAGGTGACGCTCACCAAATAATCAAGTGTGTAACTGGCGTGAAATTTCGCGCAGTCATAACCTCTCCTCCATATTATCGCCACAGGCATTACGGAGCTGACAATCACGAAATCGGCAGGGAGCAGACTGCAGAAGAGTATCTCCATTCGCTGACGCAGATATTTGCTGCATGCAGGGACCTGCTTACGGAGGACGGCAGCCTCTGGATAGTAATAGGCGACGCACGCAGGCAGCATGAAAAGCTGCGGCTCCCCCATCGTCTTGCAGATATGCTCGTTCAATATGGCTATGTCTTCCGCGAAGACATCATCTGGTATAAGAAAAACAACATCAGTAGCAGTACTCGAAACAACTTTTCGCAGGCTTACGAATATGTCCTGTTCTTTTCAAAGAACCGGCGCTCGTATGCAAACCTTGATGCGGTACGAGTGCTTGGCAATGAGGCAGCTGAAGGTCGCAACAAGGAGCCGCCTCCCAATATGGTTCAGCATGTGCCTAAAGATCCAGACAAAAACGAGATCATGCGCATAGCCAACATCATTCATAATGCGTCTCCTCTGACTCCGCTTTCGCAGCTTCCAATGACATCAGAGATAGCCAGAGCCTACGGATACGATCCGGAAAAGTTTTGCCCAACCTGCTATCGCAAGTTCAAACGACATGCGACGCGCCGAAGGATAGGTGATCACAAGCACTATCCAATATTTGCTGTTTGCAACCCTCGGGGCAAGAACCCATCAAATGTATGGGAGATTCCCACAAGAGCACACTATGGGAACGAGCACTTTGCAATATTTCCAGAAGAGCTGGTCAAGATCATTGTCCGGTTCGCAACTGAGATGGGCGATTATGTGCTTGATCCATTTGCTGGCAGGGGGACGACCGGCATAGTAGCAACATCGCTTGGCCGCAAGTTTCTGGGAATTGACCTCTACAAAGAAAATGTGGACAGGGCAAACAGCAATATCATCAGAGGGTACAGCCTACAATCTAGTTTGATGCGATTTGCGCCCAATAGGCAGCATTGATGCGTGACTAACGTTTGAGTGGCATCAAGAAAAGAGGTTGTACAACACAATCTTTTCTCTTGAAAAGATCCGCCGCTCTCCATAGAGAATGAAGTACGAAATGATGCGCGGTGTTTTGCTCGAGATTTTAATCCAGCATAATAATATATGCCAAATCCGCGCTATGTTGAGCTACCATAGCTGCGGAAACTTTTGATAAAGACAGAGTGGCTAGAGAGAACTCACCTTGAACAGTTGTTTTGTAGTATTGCTCGCTTGCTCGCTCGCTATCTCTGTACTGCCTAAACCGAGACGTTTCGACTAAGGCGAGGGCTAAAGCATTACGCAGCGGTGAATCAGCGTGAAGACAATATATAATCGAAGATTAAACGATAATAATCAACCGGCGGGTAAAAAGGTTGAAGTTTGAACCTACCGTCAGAGGGCGAGAAAACTGCGATTGCTGCATGCATAGCAGCTGCTGTTTGTTTTTTAGCATGCAGTATCACAATTTAGCACGGTACCTCTTTATCACACTTGCTTTTGCAGGGCTCCTTTCGACTGGATGGTTTGGAATACCTCTTGTCCCGCAGTACCTTGTTTACAATGAAGTTGATATACTGGCCGGCATTTTCACGTTATTTAGCTCTCTTGGCACCATATGGGGCGTGATGGCGTACCGAGAATTTACGAAGTCCATCGAGACAGTGATAGAGGCAAGAATAGCCGCACGCAAGTTAGACCCGATGATAGGCGAATATGAATACAAATCCTACAATCCAATCACAAAGGAATACGAATCAGGCTTTGTCCCTTCCGGTCCGGTTGATTTCTGGGACAAAGAAACACAAGTGCCTGCGTGGATGGACAAGGGGAAGTACTGGCACATCCTCTTAAGCCTCAAAGGTGGAAGCAAAGAGATCAAACTCAATGTGGTCAAGGACAGCGACTTGCCGTTTCACACCGGCACAAGAAATGTCGCGGTGACTGCGAGAAAGACTATAGATGAAGAAAAGAGATCACGCCGCCAAGTCTACGTTGTCAAGATCCCACAATGGCTTGTCATGAACACAGAGCGGACTCGATTTGCTGACGTCATTGCCGCTGAACAGTTGGGTGAGCTTGTGGCCGATCTCAACAAAAAGATTGTAGCAGCATCTGACGAGGTAGCTGAGTGGGAGAGACAGAGGATTAGATACCCCTGGAAGGGCATGACCTTTGGCATATACCTCAACAAGAGCCTGCCGCTTAGGATCGTTTACCGTCAGGTAGTAAGGGTCTTTCCTGGAGCAAAAAAACGCACGATTGACGAGACGAACGCCAACCTTGCAAACGCCAAGGACGAAGAGATCATAGTCTCACTGCTTGAGCTTGCCTCAGAAAAAGACATACCTGAGAGCAGAATCTACATGCTGCGCATTCTACTAAGTTTTCTCAAGAATGCATACACCCGGCTTGGGCTTGGCGAAGGGGCAAGCGAGTACCACAGTTTCCACCATTCTCTTGAAGTCTCGTACATGGCTCTTCACATGATCCCAAAGCAGTTTAAGGAGGTTCAATTTGGATGGAAGGATTATGAGCTTACACTTGTTGCAGGGCTGCTGCATGACTACGATCCGGTGCAACCACTTGTTTCCAGCGACGGACCTAAAGGTCCAAGTGTTAACAGGACGATGCAAGAGCTTTCAAGGAATAGAATTCTTGATGCTTACTTTACAATGGGCAGAGACGAATTTGAAAATTATTTCCGGGAATTCAAAACGGCGCTATCACCACCTACGGAGTTTACCACGACGCACCCCGAATACATCAAGACAGATTGGAGCCCTGTTGAAAGCCTGATAGTCGAATCGCTCATCTGGAGGACTGATTTTCCATTCTTCAAACAACAGCTAGCACAGGAAATGTTTGCGCAAACACTTGACCAATTAGCTGGCAGAGGCGAAAATACCAAAAAGGTAAAGTTGCTTTCAGAGATACTCTGGCTTGCCGACCTTGCAGTGACGTATATGGGATCGGACCCTGTAAGGGCCTGGGACAGGGTTACAAACCTTTACGATGAGCTCAATCTGCCTAAACTCGAAGCTGTGCCAAGGACTGACGCTTTCTTTACAGATTTTTCAGAAAATGAAACCTTTAGGCAGATAATCAACATGAAGCACTTTCCATACATATTCCGCCTGCGGTGGGGTCTCATATACCAGTTCTTCCATGAAGGCAACCCCTCGACGCAGCTTAACAGGACGATAGCCTCTGCAAGAAGGATGTACGCCAAAGTCAATGTAGAAATAGGCCTGAGGCGGGGCGAAAGGCTGCAAGCAATGGCAGTGGAGAATTATTTTGAGTATTTCATAGGCATAGGGAAGGACCAAAATGAGGTCTTCAAGGCAAAGAGTAGGTTTATAGAGTTGGATCCGCAGAATGCCTCTGTTTTCTGGGGTGACACTGAAAAATTGCTCCCTGCAATATCTGACAGATCGATAGACAACTTTTTTATCGTGTTGCCTGAGCATTATCTGCCGCTAACTACAATTGAAGGCAAAAGCTCATTCCGAGCAATGCTTGCGATAATATCAAAGAAACTTGTGCACGGCGGCAGGGTCCGGATTTTGACCGATCTAGAAAAGGACAGCAAGCTGTTCACGGAGCTGGTGTTGACTGCAAATGAAGCTGGTTTCAAACTGACTTCAAACATAGGGAAGACGTATTTTCCAAGTGATTGGCGTGACCCAGAATTCAGACCCGATAGGAAACCTCAGATCATTGTACTTGTGCCGAAATAGACGAATGTTTTAAATTGGCGCTGCAAAGGTTCAACAACAGATGGGCTCGTAGCTCAGCATGGATAGAGCGAACGCCTCCTAAGCGTTAGGTCGAGGGTTCGAATCCCCCCGGGCCCGG
>CAYXGH010000131.1:0-4380 GCA_964464485.1 uncultured Nitrososphaera sp. | reverse complement strand
CTGAGGAATTCAAAATAATCAACCTATCTTAGCCAGAAGACATCATTAATATGGATATTAACTTGATTTCATCTAGAATCTTTACATTTCAATCATACTATGGAGGTACCACAATATCCAATTAGCAAAAATAGCTGGAATACGAAATACAACTGTGAATCTAAAGCACATCGCTTTGCAGCTGTGTACCTGTACCTGGATTGAGATAATGACTGGCGCTGGCATCATAGTCTATATGCTATACCTTGGCAACTATACTCTTGCAGCTATAACTGTGGCTGTGTTTGCACCATTGATCGGCTTTCATTTTGCCGTCAGCAAGGTACAACATAGCAACGTAGAATGGAAGCCGACAAGGACAGTTAAGTTACGTCCCTAAAACACCAGCTCGTCAGTTGAAAGCGTCCGGGCACAATATCTACACTTGAGCACCACTTTTTCCTTGTCGATGACATCTATCAGAGACCTTATTTCTTCGCCGCTATTTGTAATGCATTTTAGGTTAGGACACTTGAAGATCCCAACTATTGAATGGGGCATCTGGATCTTACGCTTTTCCAGCAGCTTATAATCGCGTATAATGTTGATTGTTGACCGCGGGGCAATAAGTGCAAGCTTGTTGGTTTCACTTGTTTCTAGAAATCTGTTTTCGACCTTTATGATATCCTTCTTGCCATGTTTGCTACTTGGCACATTGAGTGCGACAGTGATCACGTTGCCCTCCTTGCCAGTGATGCTCAGTGCTCGCAAAACCAGAAGTGCCTTGCCTGCTTCAATATGATCTATTACTGTGCCGTCTTTTATTCTGCGCACAAGAAGCCGGCTCGTATCAGACATTTCTGGTGTCAATACAGTGTGCTGCTAGGTATAATATCAGCATACCGATAAATTAGCAGACAGAAGAGCTCTAACGATACATTGATTATTCCGCTGCGTTAATAGCTACTTTGTGGGATTATTCAATCGCTGGAAACCAAAAGGAAAAATGTACAGTCTGAGATGCACTCAGTGCGGTGCAGGATTCTTGTCCAGCTACAACCTTGAAGCCCCTATATGCGGCAAGTGCCTCCAAAAGGCCAAATCTTTAGATTCTACTGTAGATCACGAAAAGACCTGTATTAAATGTGGCACACAAGGCGTAATCTATGGCAAGGAATTCTGCCATTCGTGCTACTTTGGATTTCAGAAGAAGAATTGACCCGATGCGGAGAAGGTTTGTAGAGAGTGTGTATGAAATATTAGTATAGATGCTGCAATAGCCCGGTACATGTTTTTACCTTTATCTCTGGGTATCTTGCATACAATACAGAAAATTTTCATTCCAGATGGCAGAGAATCTTGTTATTTCTTTTACTAGAATACAATCTGTCGAAAGTCCTAGGCCGCTGTTGTCAGAATCGTATTAATTTATCAAATAGAAAAACGTAGGTACACCGGCAGCGTAAGAGAGAAAGATGTGCCTCCTAGAGGAGATAGTGATGCGTTCGCAAAACTTCTAATAGATTCTAGATTCTTTTGATTGTTCAGGCTGAGACTTTTAGCTTAAGGAAGCCACTAAAGTTTTGTCATTCATTACCGTAACATGATTTTCTTGTTACCAAAAAAAAGGAGGGCACTATATGATGCTATGAAACTCAAAAGAAATCAGAGGCCCCACAAGCTTTAGCCAAATGTGAAGGTGTATATCTGGAACCCTCTGCCTGCAACCTCGATTGCTATTTGGTGGTTGCCATACTCTTCATGCTCTACAACGTTATAGAGCCTTTGGCCATCTATTTTGACCGTGCCGTCCTCAGAGATATCCGTGCCGCTTGAACTGTCATCTAATGGCGAGTTGTCCTCCAAAATATGGAGCTCGCCCTTGCCGCCTGCAACTATGTTGACTGCCTTAGCAGAGTATGATAGTACAATGCGTCCAACTTCGCTCTGGAGTTCCATGTGATCAGCATTATTTTTCCATTCACCGGCAAGATATATCCTATTAGGTACAATCTCGGTATTGTCAGGGACCGTGTAATTGACTACCTGATCTGGTTGATACCCTTCCGAGTTTCCAAGTGGAGCCCTTGAGTACTCATAGCCAAAGTACAGCTCAGGTGTATTGATCCTATCGAAGTTGACACTCTGCGAACTTTCTGGATTGCTTATTGATTGATCAATTGTGACGTTTGCACCGATGTATTCTGTGCGCTCTGCAAGGAGCGATTGGATGACTTTTTCGGTTTCAGCATATGCGCCTTCTCCGATGTGATCGTAACGAACGTAACCCTCATTATCAATCAGGTATTTTCGCGGCCAATAGCGATTTTCATATGCCTCCCATGTGCCCTTTTCGTTATCCTGCGCTACAGGATATCTGATGTCAAATTTCTCAACTGCCGCCTTGACATTGTTATAGTCTTTTTCAAACTCAAATTCTGGTGTGTGGACGCCCACAATCACCAGACCGTTATCTGCATATTTTTCATGCCATACGTTCAAGTATGGAATAGTTCTGATGCAGTTGATGCAGCTGTACGTCCAGAAATCTACCAGTACCACCTTCCCCCTCAGATCTGCAAGCGTTATTGGCTCAGAGTTGATGTAGCCGTTGACATTTGTTAGCTCTGGAGCAAGCTTAAACTGCGACTTGTCTATTTGTACTCTAGTTATTGTGCCATTATCTTCAACGATTGTGGCAGGAACAAAACTCTTCTGCTGGCCTGAGGCACCATTATTGAGCTCTGGGCTGTTAAAGTATACTCCAAAGCCGACAATAAGCGCCACCACTCCAACGCCTACTATCAGTGCACTCAGGTTGTCCGCGTTCATAGTCCTCCTCATCCTCCCTGCAAGTTAATTATCTCGTTTGCGAGTGGAAAGTTGCCGATTATGCTCAGTTGGTTTGTGAGTACAAGTATACCAAGCAAGATCAGTATCGCGCCCATTAGCGGGTTAAAATATCTCAGATGCTTGACCATCTTGCGAATTATCTTTGTTGATTGCGAGAAGAAGGCCCCTGTTATGAGGAACGGCAAGCCAAGTCCAAGTGAATATGCGAGAAGTGAATTGTAGGCGGCGCCAGGAGACGTGGCGGCAAGCGTAAGAGTCGTCCCAAGTATCGGGCCCACGCAGGGCGTCCAACCAGAAGCAAAGGCAGCTCCAAACACAAAAGATGTCAGATAGGTAGTCTTAAACCGAGGCAGGTTTCTCATTCTCTTTTCAAAGTTGAGCAAGCGTAGCTTCATAGACAAGATAAGGTATCCTCCAAATGCAATTATTACTGCGCCCCCTATCACCTGAAAAGTGGTCTGAAACCCAGTGCTGACGTTGGCAAGGAAGCTGTTCAATACAACACCCATGATGGCAAATACAAGCGAGAACCCAAGAACAAAATAGACGGTGTTTAGAAAGATGTTAAGTCTGGTAGATTTTTTCATGGCGACTGAAGCGCTGTTAAGGTTCTGGTTTTGACTCTGGATCTCGGTAAGGGCTGTGCCAGAGAGGTATGAGACAAATGCAGGGATTATCGGCAATATGCATGGCGAGAAAAATGATCCTGCCCCAGCCAGAGCAGATATTAGAACGCTAGTCTCTACCAACTCATGCAGCATATGCCAATTTTTGGATTAATACTTTTTTCCAGATCTCTACCAGATCTCTAGCCTGCCTGCTCTGTAGTCTCTATGAGGCAGCTTTGGTGGTCTTTAATCCCGCGGGCCAGACTGTTACCTTCAGAAGAGCTATTAGTCCTATGAGCTCTGCGACATGTATCCCGGCAAAGTAGGGAAGCAATTCATCAGAATAAAGAGGCGCCATTGCAAAGTACCCGTAGACTGCTATTCCATTGTGAAGCATCAACATACCAGCAAAAACTGCAAGGCCAACTGTAAAAGTGGCTCTGGTCTTGATATATATCCTAGCATACACCAGCAGCAATGCAATCAGTATAGCCATGTTTGCCATGCTTACTAGGGAGCTAATGTCCATCATCAGAGCCATTATCATCAGACGTCAGAGAAATTGCCTTATTTACTTTTTTCCAGATTTATTCTGCTTTTCTATTGCGGCCTGGATCTCGTTGAATGCCTCAATGTTGGCCTCGAGGTAGTTTGAAATAAAGTAAAGTACTGCATACTTTTCGCCAGCCTTTGTGACCATGTTGTTCCTCTCAAGGACGCCAATGTGATGCTGCACTAGCTTGTAGTCGACCCCAAGGGCATCGGCAAGCTGGTTGATGTTGCAAGGTCTCTTCTTGAGAAAATCGATTATCCTTATTCTATTCTCACCCCCACGTGAGCCAGCAAAAAGGAACCAAAGCACGCGCTTAGCATCGGGATCAGGCATGTATTACCATGCTCCTTATGAGAACTTGAAATTTAAACTGAATATGATACCTGC
>CAYXGH010000130.1:0-4409 GCA_964464485.1 uncultured Nitrososphaera sp. | reverse complement strand
TATGTTGTGTATAAATTTCTTTACTAAATTTGCTTCTAACCGTTACATTGGGATTTATATTACAATTTGGAGCTTCTACCTCATGTCCGTAGAAGAAAAACTTGTCAACAGGATCCTCTCTTTTGGGTCAGCCGGAATAAAGAAGACCGATCTGCGAAGAGAATTCGGAGACATTGATACTCTGTTAGAGAATCTTATAAGCAAGAGTGATATTTTAGTTGACAAGCGAGCCAATGCATACTTTTGCTTCCACAAAAGTCACTATATCCAGAGCCTCCTCAACTCAGACCCTAGGTTCAAGCTAACTTATGAGATGATCAAATCGGTTAATGAGTCGGTCAGCAGCTCAAGTAAAGATCTGGTGCGCACTGTTGAAACACTTGCAAACAACATTTCAAACCTTGCAAGCGTTGTGTCAGAAATGAAGAACGATCAGCAGTCATGGCTCACACAGCAGATGCTCACGCGTGATGTTCCTTTAACCGGGATGCAAATGGGGACGATGAGCGTTCATGATTTCAAAGAAGAATTTGATGTCGCATTGACCAACTCAGGATCCTCAATAGGATGGATAGAGTTAGCTAACATACGCAACAAGATCTGTGACAGCTGCAATATTTCTTCAGACGAGTTCTATCGGCTTGTAGGCGAGTTGACTAGTATGCATCAAGATAGGTATGAGCTTTCTACCGGTGGTCGGGAAGGCGTGATGGTCAGAGGGCTATTGCATGGGTTTGTGAGGTGTATCTGACAGTTGTATCCCTATGGGCTAGACCGCAATCCCTATCCTAGCAGCCCTACTCCGACCCTTAGTGACGCCTTGATTTTGGGTGGCAAGAGGCACAAAGAGGCCAAGGCTGCTATGGTGTCCTGCATTTCAGACCTTCGTTCTAAGATAGCTGTTGGGACTGCCATAGACAAGGACTTTAGACTTGTTACTATGATACAAGATGTTGGTTCCGGCAAGACGCACCTAGCTCTACACACCAAGGGGGTCAAGGAAGTGTCAGACAGTGCGATTGTTTCCTATATCGACCTATCACAGATATCCCCCCGTAGCATGCATAGTCTCTATGGTGCAATGCTTGCCGGATTTACAGATGAGCATGTTGCAATATTGAGAAAGACTGTTATTGATTACTTAATCCAGAGAGCTGAGCAGAATGCGCCAAGTGCAAAAAGGATTTTTAACTATAGCTTCATTGACTTCATAAAAGGCAAGAGTTTGGCAGACAAGGCGGCTGAGCTCTTGCGATATGAAATTGTGCCCAACTATGCTGCAATTGATGACACTCTTTCCAATGAATTCTCATCGATAGAAATCACAATATTAAAACTTCTAATTGAAGGCAATTTCGGGACCGATGCACAGAATGTTGCAAGCCTTGAAGACATTATAGCAAGCTTGACAGCTCTCGCCAGACTAAACCTGAAGTTCTTGCATAAGATAACGCTGTTCCAGATAGACGAGTTTGACTCTGATAAAGAGTCAGTCGAACTTATCAAGGCGGTAATTAATGCACATCTGCCGGCAACAGTGCTCATGCTTATATTCACGCCAGCATCGTACGATGAGATACGCAGGACATCAGTCTCAGTTTTCGACAGGTTGGAAAAGGCCAATTACAAAATAGATATTGCTGGCTCTAATACGCTTGAGGAGATAATAGATATCGTGCTTGAATACATCAGGCATCATGACGTAAGCAAGAGTCTTACTGAAGAACATGAACGTGACCTGGCTGCAAAAATCAGGGTTATCTATGACGAGTTCCCAGATTTCCGCAACGTGCGCTCTATGCTCAACATAATGTACCACGCTACTGAGAACGCAGCAAAATGCAGCCTTGGTAACATAGACGAACAATCTATAGACGAGACTATAAAGAATGTGTACCCTGGCCTTCGCATAAGGGGTAGCCTGATGTATGTGCCGATTTCAGATTTTATCAAAATAAGACGCAACTGCAATGACATTCAGACGCTAGAATCTGGTATCAGAAACGCAGTCAAGGATCTCGTTAACTATGCGCACCAAGTAGGAGTGGTGGCAAGACCCCATCCGGCCAATGGTGAGGGCAATGGAATCGATGTAACTTACAATGATTTATACGGCACCAAGGTCGCCGTGGCGGTCGTTATTAACAAAGATCACACTAAGAGCTTTGAGCAGATATCAAATACACTAAAGTCGACAAGCTTTGTGGATAGGCTAATAATACTGACTAATGCCAATACCACAAGTGGTACAAAAAGGAGTTTATTAGTCAACATAGACAGGTGTAAGATGATAGACCTAATTTACTTTAGCAACAAGTACAATAACAATCAGATACACCAAGATGACTCGCAGCGGGCAATTCTACTTGCAAAGTCAATGAGCCTGTGCTAGCCTCTCTTTTCTGCCTACTCTTACGTTGTAACTAATGAGGGATGTGACATAAGACGATCTGGAAGCCATCAGAATCTATATCTACTATTATACACGACATCGGATACGCATATATCTTCTATGACAATGACATTTGATATTATAGAACCATAACGATTTCTAAATCCACTTTTTGATTCTTGCTACACTATAATATCTTTTGCATTAATTGGATGCAATATAGTAATAGTAGTAGCTTCAGAAGGGTTGTTGTTGTAGTAGTTGTTTTTTGCGCTACCTTTCAAATCCATAATCTAAAGTTTCTTATTCTTCTTCTATGAATTGTAATATATACACATTATTAAATAATTTTTTCACTGCCCGAAAGTTGCCTAGAAATGATTCTGTGCTCATTCTAGTAAATGCGAAGCAAACCTAGGTTCCCTGAAGCAACTTCAAAAACAAACACAAGGAAGAATGATAGTTCTATGTCAGGTAGACTTGTATCTTTTCCTCTACCGATTCCTCAAGCAAATCTGATTGATATTGTCTTGTTAACTCAGATAGTGGCTCCACAAACTCCTTTTAACGTTGCCCTTTCTAGCGCTAACATAGACATCATATAACTTATTCTATAATAGAACACGTAAGGAAATAATATACTACCTTGTTACAAACTCTTTTATGAACGATCTAACACATCGCGGAGAGAGGGTGCAAATGGACGGCGATACGCAGTTTAAATGCAACATATGCGGCAACAGGGCCGACTTTGTCGTTCAGCTTGAGCTTGTCGAGCAAAAAAGGTCATATGATGGCCTGCACTCTCAGCAGATGCCATTCTACCTCTGCAAGAACCATGAATACGTGTACAAAAAGATGCAACAAAATATAGACCTGAAAGATTATTTTCCAGAGACTATAAGGGAAAATCAGTAGATGCCTAAGAGAAACTTTAGCACCCTAGAAGAGTTTAAGGCTAACCTCCACACAGAGGGAGCCACACTCGTCGAGTTTTCCGGTACCAAGGTGCCCTGCATTCTGATGAGTCCAAAAAAGTATGAACAAATACTGCATAATGTTTATGACAGAAAAGTCCGGGCAGATACGCTACTTGATATATTTTACGATGGGCAAAATGTATTTGTCGACATCCAAGTAAAGCTGCTCGACACTGAATTCGAACAAAATTTTTTGCTATACGCAAATGACATGGTCGAGTTCTTTGAAGCGCTCGCAGAAAGCGGACTTATTTCACTTGCTCCAGACTCACAAGACCATTCCAATTCACAAAATCTCTTCATGATCCAGTTACCAAAAAAAGATGCTGCAGAGCGCGCACTTGAAATAATCAAAACCAACTTGAAAAAGTAGAGTTAATAATGTCTATTGAGCAAATGAAAATCATGACGCACTCGCATCGTAAAAGGCAGCAGGACGATCAAGGAGTTCCTCTTGAGATAGACACCCATTACCAGCTCTACGGCAAGCACGCATGGGAAATAGAATACGGCGAGCCCTGCCCCACTTGCAACAAGCGGATAGACGAGTTTGGCTTTTGTGCATGCGGAAGTGCTCAATAAGACTTAAAAGGTGTAGCGCGCAGAATTGCCGTCTAGAGGATTATTGTATTGTCCTTATATGAAATGTTAAACAAGAACGAATGACATGGGTTCTATCATTTGGACTATTATCTGGGTTGTGCTGGGCATAATAGTGCTAATAATCCTGCTACGAGTACTCTTCGGGTTGATCTAGATGCTGGACAAATTCATGGAGAAAATGATAGAAAGCGCGACATCTGCCTACATCCCCAAAGTGGAAGAGAAAGCCAAGGCAAGGAAAACAGAGTTAGAGGAGATGAAGCTCAAGGTGAGAACTAATCCAGAGCAGGTAGAAGAGTGGTTTGACAAGGAGATAGATAAGCTGCAGAATATCGACATAAAAGAGATTATGAAAAATGCGACGGCCGGGATTTGAACCCGGGTTACCAGATTGGCAATCTGATGTCCTAGACCAAACTGGACGACCGTCGCCC
>CAYXGH010000129.1:0-4419 GCA_964464485.1 uncultured Nitrososphaera sp. | reverse complement strand
TTGTTGATGTTTGTTGCTGTGTGGTAAACCCTTCTTTTCGTTGTCAGAAAATAGACTGGTGATTCCCGATGGCAACTTTGACATTAGACTTGATGCTTTGTTGGGTTCGGCCTTTTGCAGCAAGCTTTTTGAAACTACTCTTATGACAATACTCGCTTGATCTTGTGAGATTCCTACACGCTGTGACAGCTCATTGGCTAAATCTTGTGGCTATGACCTATCTTGAAGTAAGATTTTGTTGTTTATAATAGCTTTGGTACATATTTGCTGTATTTTATACCACAACAATAGCGACTACATAAGAATGAATAAGTTTGACGCTTGATGATTATGCTGAGCTAGTGGTTAAAATCCCATCTGGTGTACTTTTTACGATTCTGAAACTATATGGGAGCAGATTTTTACTTATCATAGTAAGCATGATATGGGTCTGCAAATATGCATTATAGACTCAGTATATTTTCAAGAAATTCTGTCATTACTTTTGCATTGGATATATCTCTGCAGTACTCGCAGATGCCCTTTTTTTGCCATCTCGTTCTCAATAGTATAGTCAAATTGCGATCTTCATGTGAGATGGTTTCCGCAGGAGTTGTAAAATGCGTTTCAGATGAGTTGCACTTTCAAGCTAAGATCTTCTATAAAAAGTGCTTAGCCTGCTTAGATATCATAAAAGCCTGTTCAAAGGCGGAGAAGCGAAAGAGATTGCGATGGAGAAATCCCCGAAGGAGTGGGAATATCGAAGACAGAAGAGGGATAAGAGTTCCAATGAAGGCTGTAGGAGGAGGAATAGGCGGCCTTGTCCTACTGATTATCACACTGCTGCTGAGTGGTGGTGACCCTGGTTCGATTTTTAGTGATAACACCAACATTGGCGTCAATACCCCTGGCTCATCATATTATGAGGGGACGACACCTATTTCCGAAGAAGAGAGAGAACTTGCCGATTTTGTGTCTATTGTACTTGCAGACACAGAGGACACTTGGAATGAAATATTCACTGCTGGAGACCTAGAGTACCGAGAACCCACGCTTGTATTATTCTCTGGCGCAGTCGAATCGGCATGCGGATTGGCTCAATCTGCGGTTGGACCTTTTTACTGCCCACTCGATGAGAGGGTGTACATAGACCTAAGCTTCTACAGAGATCTTAGAGACAGCTTCGGTGCACCAGGTGACTTCGCTCAAGCATATGTAATCGCGCACGAGATCGGACACCATGTGCAGAACCAGATCGGCATTATGGAGCAGGTCCAAACTGCTCAGCAGCAGGCAAGCAGCCAAGTCGACGCAAACAGGCTCTCGGTCATGCTGGAACTGCAAGCTGATTGTTTTTCTGGTGTGTGGGCGTATAACGCCGACAGGGCTAGAGACATTTTAGAACAAGGTGACATAGAGGAAGGCCTAAATGCCGCAAGCAGCATCGGAGATGACCGGCTTCAGATGGAATCACAAGGGAGCGTAGCACCCGACTCATTCACGCATGGCAGCTCCCTACAGAGGGTAAGCTGGTTTGAAAGAGGATTAGAATCTGGCGACATCAATTCTTGCAATACCTTCAGTGCCACGAATCCGTAAAAGAATTCATAATATATTTACCAAGAGCTTGGGCATCTTAGCGCTCATTTTGCTCTACAGCAACAGCAATTCTATGTGACTTGAAAGAAAAATGTTGCTCTGTTGTAGCAAAAGAGTCCCTTGTTATTTGATCGACGGGGTGCCATATGGCAAGAAAGGAACATTTTCGTTGCAGAGTAAAAGTTCATAGAAGAGATAAAATGTTCAAGGTGCAACAATATTTTAAGACATGTTATGAGCTACAGTCTGATCAGTGTAGACACATTAAATGTGTACTTGACAAATCAGCAAGCCGTGATAATGATAATAATGATAATATGATAAAATCAACAAAGCAAATCATAGCTTATTAATGACAATATTAGTAGCATTACTGAAGAGTGTCACACTATGCATGAGTTCCTGAGGGATAATCTAACACTCAAGTACGGAGAGTGCAAATCGTGTGCGAAGAGAAGTCAATTTGCTTGTGTAAGATGTGGCTTTTGCTGGAGCTGTCACTGGAAGCAAGAGCCCTATGCTGAGAATATTCCGCGATATTTGTTAAAAGCCGGTATATGATAAGTAGAAACCCTGCTCTCATTTAATTTGAGCCAAGCAATTCTTATGATAAGAAATTGCTTGTTCATGATCCACTTAAAAAATCAAACATATCATATCGGGCCAGGAGGGCTGTTATTGTTTTTTAGAAGGGCTCAGAGGGATTCGAGAGAAAAACCTTCAAAAGATAGACTCGCGACAGTCTTTACTCAAAAACAGAACTGTCTAACCTTGACAAATGTTTTATATTCAACTTAACGAAATCCCTAGCCGCTTGAAAAAACTCATAATTTTGATAGCATCACTATTTCCAGCTTTCTATTGCATGCAGGCGTATGCAACCAATAATGAAATTTTGATTGATGAAGTTGAACTAAATCCTGCAGGCACTGATAGCGGTACAGAAAAGGTTGAACTCTATAATCCATCAAGTAGCGGTATAGATGTCAGCGGTTGGACTATAAGCTCTACGGGAGGAAGAACTGCCACTGTAGTCATAAACGAAGGAACGACCATTCCTCCCAAAGGTTATCTGATAGTTGACAGAGATTCGCAACAACAATGGCTAGATAATACAGGTGAAGGCCTTGAGTTAAGGAATGATTTAGGAATGCTGATAGATTCTGTTGGTCCTTTTTCTGATGAAGACAATAATGAATCGACTTGGCAGCGATCCCCGGATGGACAAGACAATTGGGTCTTCTCAACAAGCAATACGCTAGGTAGTGCTAACTCTGGCACTTTGGTTTCCGATCCAAAGTCGCCTTCGCTGAATACACTTAAACATCCAATACAGCCACAACCATCACCCTCAGCAAATTCAAGCGTGGCGATCACCCCAGAAATCCGGCCAGGTCAAAATCTAACTATGGCCTTTATTGATGTAGGACAAGGAGATTCAATCCTTGTTATTCTTCCCAACACAAAGACATTGCTGATAGATGGAGGCGAGCACCAAAGCTCTGGCAAAGTGCTTTCAACCTTGCAAGAGCATGGCTTGAGCCATATCGACGTCATGGTAGCGACACATCCCCACGCAGATCATATCAGCGGGCTGATTCATGTTATCAACAATGTAAATGTTGGACAGGTGCTGGACTCTGGTCAGGTGCACACTACACAGACCTTCGAGGATTTTCTAAACGCTATTGACACTAAGCAAATTCCGTTAAAATCAGTCAGTGAAGGTGACTCGATCAACCTCGATCCGACAGTCAAAATTGATGTTCTAAACCCGTCTGCTAGTCTATCTGATGGTGCAAACAATGAAGCAGAATTTAATGATAATTCTGTTGTTCTCAAACTAACCTACGGTGAATTTTCAGCATTGTTGACTGGCGATATGGAAGAAAGAAATGAAGCAAGACTGGTCTTCAAAAATGCCACAATACTTGATGCTGATGTCTTGAAAGCTGGTCATCATGGTAGTCGCACATCTAGCAGCTCACCCTATCTGAATGCGGTAACTCCAGAACTTGTGATTATTTCTCTGGGTGCAGGAAATAGCTACGGTCACCCCCATCAGGAGGCTTTGGATAGGATTTCAGCTTCCGGGACTGAATATCTGTTCAGGACGGACATTAATGGCACAATCACCTTGACTTCAAATGGCAGTAGCAAATATTCAATTTTAGCTGAAAAGTGTGAGAAAGATCTCGACGTTTTCGAATTTGAGTTGTTATGCCTATCCCTACAATAGTGTTAATTTTGATTGTTACATATATAGATAAGGCGAGATATATTGCATGGAAACAAAGGTAGTCAGGGCAAGCCTAGACCGCATTGAAGGAGACTTAGCTGTAGTTTATGCTGATGAAGCCGACTATGGCCATCACAAGTTCGAAGTACCTGTGGAATTGGTAAAGGATGCTAAACCGGGAATGCGCCTGCAATTGCATATTGAAAATAATCAGATTAACCACATAGAGATTGATAGAGAGGCGACAGAGAGAGCAAGGGATAGAATTCGCAAGAAATATGACATGCTGCGGAGAGGTAGCCATTTGAAATAACAATACATAGGAGAGCTTTTGACATTCAAGCCACTCTTCTAAGCAGATATGCCAGATAGTTTGAATGCTCCATAGAACGGTAATAATAGCAGAGACATCTCTTATCGATACATCCGCTGTATGGTTGCTAATTGCGATCATATTATATCAAAAACGGCGATTCGCATATAGCGGATGTATCAGAGATATTCTTCGTATGATGGATATCCTTATACAAGAAAAAGGAGGGCCCATAGGGTTCCGGCAGAAAAACCTTCAAAATTAAGACTCAATGAAGTGATATGGCACA
>CAYXGH010000128.1:0-4428 GCA_964464485.1 uncultured Nitrososphaera sp. | reverse complement strand
TTTAACGATCTCTGCTATTTTATTTATTTTAGCTTCTTTCTTTTTCCTCTATTTTTAGCAGCCTTGCCCTTAACTGGTATTAATGCTCCTCCTCCTCTCTGTTTCTGTGTTCTCAACTTTGCAAATTCTTTTTCCTGTGTTCGCTCTACTGCTGAGATCTGGCGCTGTATCTGTATAATCTGTTTTTGAGAATCTTTAACTACAGATTGTAGCTGCTTTACTTGCTCTGCAGTTTTTTCTATACCTTTTTGAATATTTGTTAATGACTTCAAATTCTTTTGTACTTCGATGACTAGATCTTGCTGACGTTTAGCTCGCCTAAGCACTTGCAATAACAATACCTGCTCAGGGGACATTGTGGGCACTACTTGTTGTTGTTCTTGTTTGGCTGCATCTTGTTCTGTAATCTGTTGTTCTTCGTTAGCTGGTTTACCCTCATCTACAACAGCTTCTTCTTCTTCTGTTTCTCGGTCCGTATTTGAAGATGAGGATGATTTTTCTTTATTTGCTTCGCTACTTAAGGCCACTACATCATCCTCTGCATTTTCTTCTTCCTCGTTTGCTGGTAAGGTCGTGGTAGTTGGTGCTGCTCCTTCTTGCACTCCTTGAGCGGCGTGGAGATCAACTGATTCCTCCGCATCACTAACTCTTTGTATGTCTTCTTCGTTAGGCAAGCGGTGGTTGGACATATATATACAACCTATAGAATTGTTACAAATAAGATACTAAAATTGTTTTTGGCAGATAGTAGACATACTATTTTTAATAAAAAACGTAAAGTTATTGATATCTTCTTCTAGGATTGAATGCTCTTTTCATGACGGATTTAGCAATTCTTGAGATAATCCACATTAGAATGGCTTTTCTAATCACAGCTATATTATGGACAATATGGCTTTAAAGTCCATGTGCCCTGTCCCGGATCCGAGCGCCATATTCACCCTTGCTCTTGAGATATGCACCTTAACACAATAAGCACAAGAGCAAGTAGCAAGGTGTTCCCACTCATTCACCTAGCAAAAGGAGTATAAGATAATGTAACAGCAACAATATATCTCAAAGTAAACAAAGTCTGCTTAGGGGCTTCAGTTGCAGAGATATTACACAACTTCGATTTGGATATCTGACTCTAGTATTTTTCGAGCCTGTGCCATTTCAAACATTTCCTCAAGTGCTTTCTTGCCTTCGTGTCCCATATCTAGCGTTAAGTTGTTAACATACATCTTGACAAATTTTCTTATCGTTTCTTTTGGCTGTCCTCTGCCAAACTGCATCGCATATTCAAGCGCAGCGTCAATGTTATCAAGGCCGTACTTGATAGATTTTGTAAACAGGTTACTAAATTCCTTTATTTGAGCTATGCTCATAGTTCGGGTGCTTGCAATATTGATGCCAAGCGGGACAGGCAGGTTGCCAGTATTCCTGGACCACCACTGGCCAAGGTCGAGGGCGCTGGCAAATTTGGTCTTGTCATATGCTATCTGGGCTTCGTGTATGACAAGCCCGGCGTCTACATTTCCTCTGGCTACGGCATCCGGTACTGTCTCGAACGGTACCACTTTTTCTTTGAACTTGCCAATTGCCAGTTTCAAGAGCAGGTTGGCTGAAGTGAGTTTGCCAGGAATTGCGATTGTTGCATTTTGCAGTCGAGATGGGGATATCATGTTTTCCTTTCTTGTTATGACAATTGGGCCGTAATTGAACCCAAAGCTGCCCCCGCTCTTTAGTATAACGTAATCCTTTAGATAGGCATAGGCGTGAGCTGACACCGCAGTCACGTCCAGTTCATGTTTCAAAGCACGTCGGTTCAATGTTTCAATATCCTGTATAACATGCTTAATCACAAAGATGGATCCGAGCTTACCGGCTGCAAGTGCATAGAACATGAAAGCGTCATCTGCATCTGGTGTATGGCCAAGAGTTATAACCATTTGTCACTTCTTTGGTCACTTCTGTCACTATTAAACCGTGGAATCTCTTCGTCTCTTGGCCGGAACAACATTTAATAATCCTGCGCCAAACTTTTTTGGGTTGATCATATGCCAAAGTTTAAGTCAACTCAAGATATTTTGAGAATAATTGGTAATAAGGATCAGATACGCAACTTTGGCGTCATTGCCCACGTTGACCACGGTAAGACAACCATGAGTGATAGCCTGCTGGCAGCATCGGGCATCATTTCTCCATCTGTAGCAGGTCAGGCTCTGGCGCTTGACTCTATGAAGCTTGAGCAGAACCGCCAAATGACAATTAGAGGAGCAAATGTCACACTATTTTACGAAACTGAAGGCAAGGAATATGTTATTAACATGATAGATACCCCCGGTCACATTGACTTTACTGGCAGGGTAACCCGTGCACTTCGTGCGATTGATGGAGTGGTCGTTGTTTCCGATTCCGTAGAAGGCATAATGACTCAGACAGAGACCGTTACACGGCAGGCCCTAGAAGAGCGTGTACGCCCTGTGCTTTACATTAACAAGATAGACAGACTCGTCAAGGAGTTGAAGCTGAATCCGGACGAGATGCAAAGGTGGCTGATCAATATCATCAACCACTTTAACCAGCTGATTGACATTTACGCCGAGCCGGAAATCAAGGAAAAGTGGAAGGTAAGTATTCAGGGCAACAGCGTAGCCTTCGGCTCTGCCAAGGACAGGTGGGGATTTAACTTCAAGATGGCCCAAAAGAGAGGTATCAAGTTCAAGGATGTTTATGACGCTTACATGAGCAACGATCCAAATGCCATCAAGGCACTTGCGGAAAGAGCACCGCTGTCAGACGCAGTACTTGGAATGGTTGTAGAGCACCACCCTCCGCCTCATGTTGCACAAAGATACAGGATCCCCAAGATTTGGCCTGGTGAGCTCAACTCTGACATTGGCAAGGCCCTAGTAGAGTGTAACGAAAAGGGACCTGCACTCATGATGGTGACTACAATTAATGTCGACCCGCAAGCTGGTAGGGTCGCTACTGGGAGGCTTTACTCTGGCACTATCAAGGACGGTGACGAAGTATATCTTATAGACGCAAAGAGGGCGGGCAGGGTCCAGTCTGTCAATATCTACATGGGTAACACACGAGAGATTGTGAGCTTTCTGCCGGCAGGCAACATTCCGGCGCTGCTTGGGCTCGACTACGCAGTTGCAGGCGAAACCCTTTCAACTGTGAAGGGATCAGTTGCATTTGAATCCATCAAATATGTCTCAGAGCCCGTTGTCACTATTGCAGTAGAGCCAAAGCACCCCAAGGATCTGCCCAAGCTAGTCGAGGCTCTGCGCAGGCTGACGGTAGAAGACCCTAACCTTATAGTAAAGATAAACGAAGAGACTGGCGAAACCCTGATGGCCGGTATGGGTGTGCTTCACCTAGAAATAGCTACTTCACTTTTGCAGGAGGCAGGTCTTGACATCGTTACGACCCAGCCTCTGATCAACTACCGTGAGACGATAAGGGCAAAGGCAGGCCCGATAATGAGCAAGTCTCCAAACAAGCACAACAAGATATTCATGCGCATCGAGGCGCTCCCAGACGACGTTCTTGACATGATAAGGACTGGTAAGCTCAAGGAAGATATGGACAAAAAGGAGATGGCCAGAATATTGCGCGAGAGGGGATGGGCAGCAGATGAAGCAAGGAGTGTTGCAGCAATCGACATCAGCGGTAACATGCTAGTAGACGAGACAAAGGGTGTTCAGTTCTTACACGAGTCCATGGATTCTATACGATCAGGGTTTGATGATGTTATACACAACGGGCCTATTGCCCATGAAGCGGTAAGGGGGATCAAGTTTGTTCTGCATCACTTCGTCCCTCACGAAGACCCAGCGCACAGGGGCCTTGCTCAGCTGATGCCAGCCACAAGGAGGTCGATGCTTGGTGCAATGTTGATCGCTGACCCTGTGCTGCTAGAGCCAATACTTGGCATAGAAGTCAAATGCCCCCAGGACCTGATAGGTCAATTATCAAGCGTTCTTTCCAGCAAGAGGGGCAAATTAATAAATGTCGAGCAAAAGGGCATTATTGCAATTATGCAGGGTGAAATACCCGCGTCCGAGACATTCGACCTCTCAGAAAAGATGAGGGGTGCAACCGCAGGCAAGGCTATGTGGAACACATTTTTTAAGTCATGGCAGGCAGTTCCAAACTCGATATTTAGGCCACTAGTAGCAGAAGTGAGAAAGAGGAAGGGCCTTAATCCGGAGCCACCATCACCTGATGAGTTCATAGACAAGGAGTAAAAATGGTATCTTCACCCTTTGAGCACTAACCTGTTGACCAAATGCATTTGATGCTGCTAAAGTCAGAAACTCAGGGGTTATGGTAGGAAGAAGCAATGTAACCGATAATATTCCACTCATGATGATAATTTGGTTGTTCATTTCCATAAAATGATTCTACGTATCTATTTTAAGCAATAGGAAATGG
>CAYXGH010000127.1:0-4451 GCA_964464485.1 uncultured Nitrososphaera sp. | reverse complement strand
ATAATACCTGCTTGCATATAATGTACAATGTTATTCTATATTACTAATAAACAATATCACCGCTAAGAAGACTCTTGCGGGCTAGGCCTGGCTGCTAGAGTTGCGATAACTTCCATCGTCTGCCCTTCACGCAGGATCGTTAGTTTCAGATCATCACCTACCGACTTTTCCATTTCCATATAGGCCAAGATATCATCGATCTTTCTTACGGTATTGTTATCAACCGCAATTATCACATCGCCCCCAAGCTTCATAGGTGTGCCATCAATGACGGTATCTTTGTTACCTCTTTGGATTCCAGCCTTTTCGGCAGGACTTCCGGCTACTACATCCATAACCAAAAAACCACGGGGCTCATCAAGACCGAGGCGGTCAGCTATTCCGGGCGTCATATCCCTGCCTGCAACCCCAAGCCATGGATGCTGGTATGATCCTGTGGTGATAAGCGATGGCACGACCTGAGCTATTGTGTTTGACGGAATAGCAAAGCCGACACCAGCAAACTGGCCTGTCGTCGAATAGATGGCAGAGTTAATGCCTATCACCTCACCCCTCATATTGAGCAGCGGGCCACCGGAGTTGCCGGGATTGATAGGGGCATCAGTCTGGATGATATCAGGTATCGTGAAACCTTCCTCTTCCTGCGCAGGGATCTGCCTGCCTACTCCACTGACGATGCCGGTGCTCAGAGAACCAGAAAGCCCAAAGGGATTGCCAATTGCAGCCACACGCTCACCTACTCTTACCTTAGACGAATCTGCAAGCGACAGTGGGAGAAGTTTTTCCTTTGACACCTCTTCCACATAAAGTACCGCAATATCTGCAGACAGGTCTGAACCTATCAGGGAAGCGCGATATACAATGCCATCTGGAAACGTTACGTCCAGCCTATTACCTCCGCCGCTGACAACGTGATGATTTGTAATGATGTGACCATTGTCGTCATATACAAAGCCCGATCCGAGCCGGGATTCAAAGACATCTATTTCACTGCTGTCAGTTATTTGAACGACTGACTTTTCTACCTTATGGAAAAGATCTGGCAGGGGCAGTTCTGTATCAGAAGCTTTGACGATGCCCACTTGGCCTATCTGAAAGGCATCATCGCTAAGGCCTCTCCTTCCATCTGTAGTTGTTTGTACAAGATCACTCAGAAACGGCACATTGCCAGCAAAATCATCAACATTTTTGAACTGCAAATATACAAACAAGATCACAGCAGCAGCCATAATAAGTGACACGGCTAGAATAGCCTTGTTCAAAAGTAGGAAAAATTATTGCATCTTGTTCTAATAATCTTTTGCACAATTGAAAAATTATGAGGTGCGCACCTGCAACTACTCCCGTTTTCGGACATGTTTTTGTATCTCATGCTCTAGTCGTTTTTCTTTTCCCTTCTTGGCTACTACTACCATACATATTGGACAGTTTGGCATACAACATGGCTGGGGACTATATTCCTCATAAATGCAGTCCTTTTCAAAATTGATGAGTTTTAGCCTGCTCTTTACATAGTGCCACCCGCCGACAGGTAATAACTGAGATAGTGCATCCCTTTCTGCTTGGATTTCGTGAACGTCTAGATCCGCTACAGCTATCTGTATTCTACGGCCCACATTCTCTATGTCCTGCTGGCTTGTACTACGGGGTATACGAACGCGCTGGATAGTCATAGATTTAGGAAGCTCGATTGCTGGAGGAATTTCTATACCACTAACACTACTAAAATCATAGCGCTCTGCAGCTGCTTCTATAGGAAACGGAATATGTTCGCAAACGATCGAGATAAACTCCAAGACCATAGGCTTGCGGGAAGCGATTCGGTCCTCCTCCATTGTTGTATGAATGTGTCGTGAATTGTGTCTATGAACACAAAACCCTTTGTAGGTTTTAAGATTCTGTACAGCCTCTTGCTCGGCTTCTTCTTCTTTTAGAAGACGCTCTATGTGCATACTAGGCTGCATTGCCAGGTCTTTTTTATGCCTCCTCATTCTCCCTGTTCTCATCCAACATTCTTTGCTTGACTATTTGCTGATGTAAGGTGCACTTAGCTCAACTTCGGGCTGTTCTTCAAGGAATTCCACCAAGTGTGTGTAGTATAGCAGAAATTCCCTCCCCTTTGTAGTGGTCCTATATACCACTCCATCAGGAGACACATCCTGTGCGATCAGCCTCTTTCCGATTAACTCTCCAAGGTAGAGATGTACCTGCTCGTAGCTGAGGTTTGCTCTGTACATTATATGAGTCTTTTTTATTCCAGAGGTGGCGAGCGCTAGCACGTCGCCCATTATCTGAATTTTTCCCCTATTATTTTTGCGTTCGTACATCATTTCTATATTCTTTAGGTTATTGGATAGGATAGATTAGGTGCATGGTGGAATGGGAGCTTGAAACGACTGTTCCATCTATTTATATGGTATATTTATACAGTTAATTCTTAGGATACAGGATTTTGAGGTTTACTTATTATATATTTTCTGTCACGCCAGCTAACTGCGCCTTTCTTCTTTGCGTCAGCAATAGCTGACATAAAGCTCAATGAAATGAGAGCACCACTCAATGGAGCAGCAAATGCATACATAGGGCTTTCAAATATGGCCAGCCGGCATTGCACTGCAGTAGTAACCATTATCAAAGCAATGGCTGATATTTGCAGTCCAAACAGTATCTGGAAGGATGTGTTTCCAGCAAAGCTGGCTACTGGCAGATATGGCAGAGATGCAAAAGGTGCAAACAGGATGAAAAATACAGCCATGGCCATCATATAGGCATCTACTTTGTCTTGATAGTAAACCGGTATCATAAAGCGGCGAAGACCTTGCCACAGAGTTGGAAGGTCCCGTGCCCATACTGCATCTATGTGGGGCTCGCCTCTGACCATCCTCATCCTGAACTTGCTGGCCTTGACCTTGCCGCCAAGTGCTCCGTCCTCGACCAACTCCTCCTTTACTCCTTCATGAGTGCCGATGGCCTCATAAGTACTTCTTGTGATGATGAAAAAGCTGCCAAAAAAATAGCCGGTCTTAGTGTTTGGGTCGTTTACCCGGATTGGCGAAAAACGTGTGTGCAAAAATGTTGCAAGAACGGGCAGGGTCATCTTTGTCCAAAAATCGTTGCAGATGAGCCGAGGAACAGCGGTCAGTGCCTCGAGGTTCTCGGACATGAGATGTCCAACTGCAAGGGACATTGTGGTAGGCAAATGTTTGCTATCAGCGTCTGTGAACATCAAGAGTTCGCCCCGAGCGCGCAGAAACCCTTGATAACATGCCCAGTTCTTGCCAGTCCACCCCTCCGGTTTAGGTGATGCATCGATGTGCATGACGCGCAAGTCATTAGCTGCGTAAGCCTTCATTATTTCACCCGTCCCGTCGGTTGACGAATCGTTGATTGCAATTATTTCAAAGTTTGGATAATCCTGCCCAAGCAGGCTGTCAAGACAACGTGCAATATAGCGTCCTTCGTTCCGGGCAGGCAGGATCACGCTTACTTTGGGGAAGCGGCTTTCACTTGTTGTCCGGTCAAACGATTCAAGCCTTGGAGATTGCCTAAATGACTTGGTCATGTATGTAAGGAAGTACAGCCAAACGCCAAATATGCCGGCCATTATGGCGGCCAATACCAAGTTCATTATTGTAAGGGCCAACTCCATTGCAGCATCTAGGAAGAAATAGGGCTATTTATTCGACTGCTTTCGCAATGCGGAAAAGCGCTTCATCAGTTCCTTTCGCAATGTGTCTTTTCACAATGCCTGTGAACAGGCCTAGAAATCCGGTCAATTTGATGTTCCATACTACATCGATCCTTGTCTTGTGATTGTCTAAAGAATTGAGTAGGACTGTCTTGGTGCCCCTAATGGGTCCCTGTGTTATCATTATTTCAATTGACTTTTTTGGGTTGAGCAGGACGGTCTGACGGCATTTTGAGTCTTTAAACGCGATAGTGACCTCGCGCTCGATCTTGTTCTCGGCCTTGCTGATATTTTTCACGGTTTTGGTGCCACGCCAGTACTTAGGCTCATTGTCAACGTCTGCAACAATGTTCCATATCCTGTCAACAGGAGCAGACATTTCCCGGCTTGCATTGACGGTTATCATTACCTTAATCAATAATGAGGTCTAATAATGTATAATAGCATTGTAACTTTACATACAAGTCGTTTGTAGTTGAGAGATGTTAGTTAAAGGGAAAAGCAGTAGCCACCGCCACACATGCAAAAATGTTGATTATAATGATTATAATCCTAACTTTGAGCGTAGACTTTACCTTACAACTGGACTATATGACAATTTTCTTCCCCCGCCCAAGTTGAACTTGCATTTACAGGACCTTATGCCGCGCGCATCTTACAGTAACAGGGTTCAGAATGCCTCTATCTTTATATCTAGAACACTAAGCAAGGCAGTGTCTCTGCTGTAGACATGTTGTTCTTTCTGCGGTCATGTTAACTTAGA
>CAYXGH010000126.1:0-4475 GCA_964464485.1 uncultured Nitrososphaera sp. | reverse complement strand
ATCTACTAGCCGATACGGAGTTCTATAGCTAAAGCATTACAGTTACAGCTCAAAATCCAACCAATGCCACTCACACATGAGTGGCATTTTCTGGAAATGGAACCCTGACACCTCCAAATAACACAGAAACCATTGCAGCAAACAGTAGGGGTTCTGCTTTAGTTAACTTTGAAACTAATTCAGTGATCGCTCAGGAGTTAATGACTAAAGAGGATGGAGGCGAAAACGCTTCAGCAACTATTTACGAAATAACGCGGCATGATGTGAGAACGCACGGACAGTAAAAGGCGTTGTAACTGCAATATTTGAGACAAACTCAACAGGTGAGCTGGCACTTCTTGATGGTATAATTGGTGTAGGTCAGGCTGATGTAGATGCAGCCGGCAACATAGACATCACTCTATGGGATTTGAAACCGGTATATACCATACGAAAAGAATTGGATGGAGATTCTATTTCACCACAGAAACAGTCTTCTACTGGTTAGTTTGAAAGCAGCTGTCAATAGTGTATTTTAGGTTGCTAGATTATCTACTCCTACACCAATACTGAGCATAATCCAGATCCCAGTGCTCTGCCATTATCTTGTTTTAATTCCCAACAGGTCAGCTGTTTATCTCTAGCGTTACTTTATTGCCCGCCGCTTGCTTATCTGAAGCAGTGTCATATAGTTCTGATGTCAGAGATACTTTATCCCCTTCATAGCAATATGTGGTTTATTCTAGCTTGTGAATCCGGAAATCTCTCAAAGATCCGCTCAATATACTGTTGGAAGTCTCTTACCTTCCTTGCAGAACTTGCAGATCATACTGTGTTAGGCTCACTGTGTGACCTATTAGCTTTTTCACACCACTACGAAAAGTACCCACGACGCTGTGACACGCAGTTTCTAATATTATTCTCTAATGTTTCAGAATAAATTTGACATGTTGCGAATATCTCTCGCAATCTATCATTCCTATGAATTTCTTAATATCTTACTGATGTATAATGAGACGAAATTCCTTTACATCTGATTGGCTCTGCTTTACAAAAACCATCCTTTTCGGTACAAAGAGTGCTTCTTTTGAAGGAGATCCTCTAGCAGTTACAAAAACCTTGATTTCTCATGTTCTTGCGTGTTTACGCAAAAAAGCATTGGCATTTCTATAGAGCTGTTGCTTATTGATCGAAACGGCTCATAGCCAGATGGCTCAATTGTCATCACTATTCTGGCATCCTCTCGTGATGCTTGCTAAAGGCACGTGACTGTTGACCACATAAGCAAGAAATTGAAGGTTAGTCAAGAAGCGCCAACGGACTGATAGTCACAAGGAGTTACTACGAAGTATGATATGTCTGATACAGTTTTAATTTATCGCCTCTTTGTAGATGTTTTTAACATTTCAAGCTTCTTTGTATAAAGCGATTTGATATTCGCATCTAAGTCCAATTCATATTTTGAAGCGAGATAGTAAAGTAGTGCGGTTGATTCTGTAATCTCTAACTTGGCGTGTTCCATATTGTTCTTTTCCATAGCAAAAGCTATTTCGCCTATCTCTCTCACCAAGTGGATAAACGCGACAGTCTTGTCATCTCCGAATTTTCTATTATAGTATTCGACAGCTACTAAATTCATTTCAATTGTATCACAATCAGACTTGTTATAAAAACTCATCTTAGAAGGATCACAAAAACACAGGGAGACAATCAGTTAGATAACATGATATAATAAGTAGTAACTCTCGAGTCCTCCGATGAAATGATCTATATTTGACTCAATCAAACCAACAGCCACACAATGTGTCATTTTAATAGCTTGAAGTCTAGTTATAATAAGAATTATGGTTGTAGAATCTCTTTACTAAGCGCAAACACAAGTTGGTGTCTTTAGGCAAAGTGGCTTTGAGGTAGATCTAAACAGTATGCCCACAAATAAGAAATATTAAATAATTTATTCTCCTTATGGCTTCCTCTGCGGAGTCGTACATTGAGAAGACCATGGTAGAGTCGTGCAACCATGATGGTTATAAGCGAGTTGGCACTAAGGGGAAGAGGGATACGGATAGCAGAAATGCGGCTGAGTGAAGTATACGATTATTGCGATCTGCATGAGACGCATGCTAAGCGTTATCCCCTGCACAGAAAAAATTCTGACTGGCAGCCAATGACTCCCAACACGAAGCCAGTTGTCACCGTTGGGGAGGACAAGCGTATAATACAGTTGCAAGTTGCAGAATACTACACCGACTTGGGGACCGATTACACATTAGTAAGTACCAAGTTGATTGCACGTAGATTTCACACACGGTATCTAAATCTGAATTGGAAGAATTCTCTAATGAGGCGTAGCAACAGGAGGATGTAATTTTTATCGAGCAGCCAATCCCGGGCATAAGCGTTTGCCGCGAGATCCTTCAGGCTTCCGCAGAAAAACCGTTCATGCACCCTGTCGTGGCTTTTGCAAAACCCGAATTAGAGAGTAAAGATGACTAGGAGAGGCACAACTATACTATAACGTTTGACTCAGTAGAGTGTAGACATCCAGATTGCAGCATTGACTATGCTGAGGTAGGGATCCTAAAGGAATCTCAGATTTTGCTCTTGGGAGTTTCACGATATGATCCGGAAGTCTTGAGGATAAACAAGAAGCAAGTCAAGTGGCGGAAGCTGCTACGGTTGCAAAGGTATGCCAAAATATTGTCAATATTTACTATGATGTATATGCGGCATTAAATCCAACTGTAGATCTACTGATATCGATTCACTTGCAGCTGCATTTGAAGAAAAAGAAAAAGGTTAAGCTATGTTTCCTGGGCTGATTTCAAAGCCCTGACTCACTGTTAAGCTGCCTATTTCACATTCCTGTATAGGTTCTCCGTAGGTGTGTGTTATACAACTGGAGCTTGAGCTAGAATATTTCTCAGCATCTCCTGACTCAGACTTTGACTCTGCTGAGTCCTCACCATCGGCTAACCCTTGAGTAATATCCTGCGCATTAACTTCAGCTTGAGTTTGGGTATTGGTGCTAGTTCCGTCGAAGTCCTCTGACTGGTTTACTACTTCCTGACCTACTTGGTCACTTTCTTGGTCTATTGGTTGTTGCTCTATATTAGAGTCTTCTTCTTCCGGTTCGGTAATGCCCACGCTCTCCAAGGTATCGCCCACGATGTCGCCTATGTCTGATAGTTGTGCATATGCTGCTGGTGTTAGTACTAGTGCAGATACAATTGCGCCGCCTACAAGAGTAAATATCGCTAAGACAAGAGGCGTAGTTTTTTGTAGTGTCATTGGCGTGTAAATAGTCTTGACTTATCCATTATAAGGGATTCTAAGCAAACTTACCCAATACTTAGCAAGAACAGGCAATTATTACCTATTAATATGACGTTATTCAAGAGACAGATACAAGAGACAGATACAAATCTTGTTTATTAAGAGGAGGCGAGGACGAATTTGATGCTGGATCTTCGCACTCAAGGAAAAATAAAAGATTAAGGAATGGTGCTTTTTTCACATCCTTGCGATATTGTTGTTGTTTACCTCATTTGATAGCAGATTCCAGCGATCTCTTCCAACCCTTAACATCCAACCCTGCGTTTTCTGCAGATGTTTTTCCTTCTAATGCCATATGGGGTTTGACAATGTTATAATGAATCCTTTGCCCTTCTGCAATCAGTGTCCTGCCAGTCTTTCATACTCTAGTCACTTTTGTTATTTCTCTAAACGTGCAGTTGAGTCTTTCAATCCTATATTATCTAAGTCTTCATTATTCCGCAATTTGTTATGTGCTGTACATTTGGAAAGTTCTTGGCTATGCCAGAATGTTATGCCTCCGTAAAGGGTCGAAATTTCATTTCTAAATTATAGTGCACATGACGCGACGACAACAGCAGATTCCATAGAGAGAAATGTAATAAATGATTAGGAAGAGAGATGAGAAAGAGCCAGAGAGGGTATATGTGATGGCGACAAGGGATACAGACAAGTTAAGACGGCTTCTGAAAAGAAAGAAAAGATAGTTCATTTATCCTTTCCGTGGTTTAGATTATCGAGGGTCTGCTCGGCACCTCATATACCGTTTTATCTTCAATCTGCAGCAACATTACAAATATCCCTTTGATTCTGCAAAGATCCTCAGAATCTGAGCAGAGGGATACGTAGACAAAGAGGCAATACCGTGGACAAGTTCAATAGGTAATAGCGCACCTTCGAAGCGGTTACTAAGAATAGACGGCAGGGTTCCAAATATGCGTTCAACACCTATCAAATCGCTAATGTTCGGATTCTCTTTAAACTCTCCAGTAGGAATGTTCAACAACATTTGATGTACTTGACTCTACTTAACAAATACCTTGACGCCAAAGTTTGTGTCACGACCATAAGGCATACTTCCCTCGAAAGGTCGATGCTGAATTTCGGATTTTATGTATCTGTCACTGGGTATGAAAAGGTGTCTCCCGGTGCCTCTTTACCAATAAGCTGCATATGATCAT
>CAYXGH010000125.1:0-4594 GCA_964464485.1 uncultured Nitrososphaera sp. | reverse complement strand
CGGCGAAGGCAAAATATATAAAGATGGGGAGGAGGCAGCGGAATTCCTAGCAGAGAAATTAAAGAAAAAGTACGGGGACCAGTTAAAAAGAGGAAAAACAGTTATCCTTGCAATACCGCGTGGTGGCGTCATTACTGGCGATGTCATAGCGGAACATCTGGGAGTTGGGCTGGATGTATTGGTATCGCGTAAAGTAGGATCCCCATTCAATCCTGAACTGGCTATCGGAGCAGTAATGCATGATGGAAGTTTTTTCCCAAACGAGGATATAATAAAGATGCTTGAAGTACCAAGGACATACGTCGACGAGCAGATCGCTATCCAGATGAGGGAGATAGAGCGTCGCCTCCTCAAGTTCAGAGGTTCCAAGGACTACCAACTTGAGGGCAAGTTTGTGATATTGGTTGATGACGGGATAGCCACAGGTGCCACCGTATTTGCCGCGATTAACTGGCTGAGAAGTCAAAAGATCGGAAAGATGGTGGTTGCCGTGCCTGTAGGCCCGAGAGACACCCTTTTAAGGCTCAAGACCGTTGCAGATGAGGTCGTTGTACTGCAGGCACCTTTAATCTTTGGTGCGGTGGGCGAATTTTATGAAGACTTCTCGCAGGTGACAGACGAGGAAGTGACAGAGACAATGAGAAAATACTCCGAACCTATGATGGGAAAATGACCACTACGCAATTTCTTACAAAAAAGGGAAGAAGAATAGACAGGATTAATGATTTATGCTATAGGATCGAAAAGAATGCTACAGAAGGCATGAATGTGCCCGTTACAATCTACGCCAATGAGCGGCTCATCTCTGCCATGGTTGCAGATCGAACATTAGATCAGGCAGTAAACGTGGCCACATTACCAGGGGTCCAGAAACATATAGCGGTATTGCCAGACGGCCACGAGGGCTATGGATTTCCAGTAGGAGGTGTAGCCGCTATGGATCTAGAAGAAGGTGTTATCAGCCCCGGAGGAGTGGGCTATGATATCAATTGCGGTGTCCGACTTATTCGGACAGACCTGACAGAAAACGACGTCAGAGGAGTTATAGATAGCTTAGTCAATGAACTATTCAGAGCTATTCCATCAGGCGTGGGAAGCGAAGGCACTATTTCATTATCAAAATCACAACTTGATGAACTTGTAGTTCAAGGCGTGTATTGGGCCACTGAACGTGGATATGGTTATGAGCAAGATGCAAATGTGTGTGAAGAAGAGGGCTACATGGAGGGTGCTAACCCTTCAAAAGTTTCTGATACTGCAAGGAAAAGAGGCTCACGACAGTTAGGAAGCCTAGGTTCGGGCAATCACTTTCTTGAAGTTCAAAAAGTTGATCAAATATACGATAAAAAAGCGGCCAAGGCCATGGGCATTGAACAGGAAGGACAGATTACTGTTCTCATTCACTGTGGCTCGCGAGGTTTTGGCCACCAGATATGCAGTGATTACCTGAGAGTTTCGGAGAATGCGCTAGGAAAGTATGGCATATCGTTGCCAGACAGGGAACTTGCATGCGTTCCAAATAACTCCAAGGAAGGCGAAGACTATCGGGCTGCAATGAACTGTGCATTGAATTTTGCATGGACTAACCGCCAAATGATTACTCATTGGGTACGCATGATATTCAGGAAAGTTTTTTCCCTAACCGATCAGCAGGTTGAAAATATGAAGCTAGTTTATGATGTTGCTCACAATATCGCCAAGGTAGAGAGGCATGAAATAGACGGAGAAGGCATGAGGCAGGTAGTAGTTCACAGGAAAGGAGCGACAAGAGCCTTTCCCAAAGGAATGAATGAACTACCCGAGATCTATCGCAATTTAGGTCAACCTGTTATGCTGCCGGGCTCAATGGGCACTGCTAGCTGGCTGTTGCTTGGCAATAGGAATTCCATGGATCTGAGCTTTGGCTCAACTGCCCATGGCGCTGGCAGAGTTATGTCGAGATCTGCTGCAAAGCGCGCATATACTTTGGAAAAAGTAAAAGATATTCTGCGAGAGCAAGGAGTGTATGTCAGAACTCTGACACGCGAAGGCATGGTAGAAGAGGTTCCACAGGCGTACAAGGACGTCGACATAGTGGCGGAGGTTTCGCACAACCTTGGAATTGCCACCAAGGTGGCAAGATTGATCCCGCTTGGCGTCATAAAGGGCTAATTTTTCGGTCAGATTTCAGGAAAACCTAAAGGAGCACTACCAAACAGAAAAAAGTTGTTATTTGCGCTATAGTAGAAGTAGAATTTTGTGGATGGGGGTTGAACATACTCTGAAAATTCAATAGCCTAGTATGATAATGGGACTCATCCCTGAAATATATTTCACAAATAAATATTGCCTGTGTAGCCATCTTTGACCTCTTTTGTCAGAGATACCGCAAGAACCAATCAGTAGCAAGCCTTGCAACTTCTTCAAGCTTGCCTGGCTCCTCAAACAGGTGAGACGCACCCGGAACAATTACGATCTTGCACTCTGTTCTCATTTGTTCGCGTGCCTGTTCGTTCAATTCAATGACAGTGGTGTCGTCGCCGCCGACGATCAGAAGTGTCGGCGACTTTACATCTGGTAACGAAGGGCCTGCTAGATCAGGCCTGCCTCCTCGAGATACTATGGCTTTTACTATGTCAGGATGTTTGGTAGCAGCAGCAGCAGCCACCAGCGCCGCTGCTGCTCCAGTGCTAGCTCCGAAATAGCCGATGTTGAGGTGTTGTGTTTCCTGATTATTAATAAGCCAGTCTGTAGCGCCTGCAAGCCTCTGCGCCAGCAACGCGATATCAAACCGGAGATGAGTAGTATAGGCGTCAACCCTCTCCTCGTCTATAGTGAGCAGATCAATCAACAGCGTACTCAGACCAGCATTCTGCAGCACTTTTGCAACATATTGATTCCTTGGGCTGTGCCGGCTGCTTCCGCTTCCATGCGCAAAAAGAACTATTCCCTCAGAGGCCTTTGGTATGGCCAAGTTTCCTTCAAGAATGATCTTGCCTATCTTGACATGCACTTGTTTTTCATGCATATTACTTGACATAGCTTCTCTTCTCCCTGTCAGTTGGATAAAATCCCTCTATCCGATCCATAATCATGGAATGATTCTCGTTCTTGCAGCACTTGCATCCAGATTTCTCACAGTCCCTTGCAAGTCCGTGGTCACATCTCCTGCAGGTGCATACGCTTTCAAGAGATATCTGCTCTACATGAGAAGTGCTTTGGTTTGATCCGATATCCAATCGATACATAATGATATCTGTCTATATATTTCATAGTAATTATTCTGATTGAATGCTCTGTAATGCACTGCATACCTAGTCCTCATATATACTTCAAATTCAACACCACTACATGCCAACATCCAAAAAATCAGAATCTGATAAAAGCAAGAGTGACGAAGAAACAAAAAGCCTTCCGATCCGTGCAGACTCATTTGAAACCTTCCTACGTAACATAGAAAGAAACATTGAGCGAGCATTCTCACGTCCATGGCCTTCCGCTTTTGATTGGAGATTCCCATCTATGCCGTTTGGAGCCTTGGCTGGCGTAAGGGCTCCCCTATGCGACATGGTAGACAAAGGCGACAGGTATGAACTTCAAGTGGAAACACCTGGTATCGAAAAGGAAAAGATAGATCTGAATGCTACCAGGCATGCAATTGAAATTTCTGGGGAACAGTCTGAAAAGACGGAAGAAAAAGGCAAGAATTATGTCTACAACGAACGTTCCTATAAATCGTTTGAGCGGCGAATACCAATTCCTGAAGAAATAGTGCCGTCCAAAGTAAAAGCCAAGATGGTGGACGGAGTGCTTACCATTGAGCTGCCAAAGAAAGTTCCTACAAAGACGGAAGAAGAGGCTGCCAAAGTCAAGGTCGAGTGACAATGAACATCTCAACGGCAGATGACAAGCAAGCACAAGTCCAACTAATAATGACCCCGCTGCCCCTGCAAACCTCTCCCCCCTCAAGCACCATAAAAGAATTGGCTGACCAGATGAACAAGCACGGGCGGGGGGCCATAGTGATTGTTGACAGCAAGAATCATCCTTTAGGGATACTCACTGAAAGAGATATTGTAAGAAGAGTGATCTCCGCAGAAAAAGACCCTAACAAGACTACTGCTTCAGACGTCATGTCAAAGCCGGTCATAACTGGGGACCCAGAGATGAGCATCTACATCGCAGCGCTGACTATGACAAAATACAAGATAAGAAGATTGCCCATTGTAAGGGATACTGTGCTATACGGAATAGTTACTGCCAGCGACTTGGCAAAGAGACTCCATGAGAAGGACAAACGGGATCCAACTCTAGCAGCCATGTCAAGATTCCACCTGATCGAGCAGTAACGGTAAGGCTGTCAATAGAAGTGCCAGCAAAAAGATGTAAATCGCATCATCTGGACAGGAAGAATGGGGGTGGTATTATTGGTTGGAAAGTAAATTTGGGGTCTTTTGCTAGTAGCATATTAGTATTGCCGGGTATATTTTTGTGTGTGTGTGGTGTAATAAACTTGCAGACCCTGTTATTTGTAGAACATCCTCTTCCTCCCTCGGCCGGTGAGAACTCTACAGGAGGAGATACCGATGAGAAGGCAACATCTGTTCTGGAAAAG
>CAYXGH010000124.1:0-4615 GCA_964464485.1 uncultured Nitrososphaera sp. | reverse complement strand
GAGCCTATCTGACAACTACCAGTTCTTTTACATGTTCGGTTACTGATTTTTACGTGTATTCTCTTATTATATTCTGACAACGAACAACATTTGTCAGAAGACACAGAGGCTAAAAGAGTAAAAATGGGGCCTTCCTTTTAAGCAGCGCAATAATCCAAAAGAAAGAAAAAGCATTGTTATCAAAAACGTAAGATATAATGGATAGAATTAGCATTGATTAGCCCAGGGGATGAAGATGTGGTGGCTGTATGATTTAGATGATTATGAATACCAACTTTCTGACCCCTTCTCTTGTATACTTATGTATCACAACCGCAACCGTCGCTGCCAAGATCATAGGACTTGATATTGTATTTTTTCATGCAGTCGGGACAAACGCTCTCCCCGAATGGAATTCTTGCCTCGCAAAAGGCACATGCCGCTGTTACTGTATTGCTATTGGTCTTGGGTGCTACTACCAACAATACAGGACAGGCAGGAAAGAGCTATTAAATCTTGTTGGATATTCCTATAGAGATTTTCGACAAGTTGGCTATATCATTTATTGCGGCATTTCATTCGGCTTAACGGAGCATCTCTTTTATAAACTAAGATTCTGAGCTAGAGTGGAGATCATCTAGATGTCTACTACTGTTGAAAGCTCTACAGTGCCATACCGAAAAAATGAGGATAGGCAACTTCTACCGAATCTTCGCGCGATAAGATGGATGGTCTTCAGTATTAGCCAATAGTAGCCGCCCCTTCATCATGTTAATTGTGTTATAATGTATCATGACGAGTTATTGAAGACGAAAAACTGTTATTATGATAATTGTAGTTATGCCTCATAGAGCTCTATTCTGGAAAATTTGTTATATCTGTGTGGCTATGTTAAGTCATGAATATAACCCGTGATTTGCTTTGCATAGCAAAGGGCGAGATCCTTGAAGACAGCTGGAGCAGACACATATACTCTGTAGATGCAAGCCATTACGAAATTGAGCCTGCTGCAGTAGTGTACCCTGCAGATGAGCATGACGTTCAGCGATTGTGTGAATATAGTTCATGCAACAAAATACCAATAACCGCAAGAGGCGCTGGCACGGGACTTCTTGGACAGTCTTTGTCTTATGGCATAGTTCTTGATTTTTCAAAGCACATGGATAGGATAATAGACATTGACAACGACTATGTCATAGTCCAACCAGGCATCGTAAAAGGCGTGCTGGACAGAGAGCTAAAAAAGAGGAACAAGTTCCTGCCACCTGATCCCGCTAGCAGCAACTACTGCACCGTAGGTGGTATGATAGCAGACAATTCCAGCGGTATTCACTCTTTGGGCTATGGCAGCACTATTTCCTTTCTCGAGGAGATTAATGTGGTATATGCTGACGGCCAGTTAGGTTTTGCAAGCCCATCCAAATATGACAACAAGATGAAAAAACTTGGAGAACTGCTTTTGCCATATGTTCATAAAATTAGAAATTGTTATCCAAGTGTGAGTAAGAACTCTTGTGGCTACAGGCTAGACGCGGTTGTTGCAGATAACTTCAATCCACAGAAGGTCTTTGCCGCTTCTGAAGGCACACTTGGTGTAATGACTTCTGCAAAGCTTCACATCCTAGACATCCCTGCATACAGGTCCTTGATAGTGCTAGGCTTCGAAGATCTGTTAAGTGCTATTTCAGCCGTGCCTGCGATCTTAAAGTTTTCTCCCATTGCCCTTGAAATGTTGGATCATACCATCATGAGGTCTGATGATGGCAATATACACGGTGCAGGATGCCTGCTAATTATTGAATTTGCAGGCAATCGTAGCATTAACAAAGTAGAAGAACGTATGAGAGCCTGCAAGCAAGAGCTTTCAGATAGATGTTCTGTAGTAGAATACGCTTCAGATGAGCAGAGTATAACGAAGATATGGAGGGCAAGAAAAAGTGCACTCAACAGCATCATGAAGCTTACTTTGGGCAGTAGAAAACCTATTGGCCTAATAGAGGACACAGTGGTTCGCCCGGATATTCTTGCAGAGCATGCTGCCAACCTTCTGCAGACATACCAAGAAAACAGAGTTGATTATGTAATCTATGGGCATGTGGGTGACGGCAATATGCATACAAGGCCACTCATAGATACTGCCTCAACAAAAGAAGTCGAATTGATATGCAATATTGCCAATAAAGTATTTGGTCAAGTGATAAAGAAAGGAGGTACGATCAGTGGCGAGCACGGCGACGGGCTTGCTAGAACAGGCTACATTCAAATGATGTATGGCAAGCGGATTACATCACTCTTCTCAAGGGTTAAGAAGCTATTTGATCCTTCATTTACAATGAATCCGTGCAAAAAAATTCCGTGCAATGATTTATGAACGGAATAGGTTGAGCTGTCGTACTTGAAGAAGCAACACTCAACTGACTTTGCAAGGCTCTGGAGATACTCGGTCGGTTTTTACGGGGTATGGATAGCGCACATAGGGAGGCAGATGAGGCTATTTGATCATCTTGACGCTAGCCCTATGTCCATAGAAGAACTGATAACCAGCACTAGATTGTATCCGACTGCAGTCAGGGCTTGGTGTTCTGCAGCACAAGCATATCGACTTATCATAGCAAAAAACGGCAAGTTGCAAATGAAGAAGCAAATGAGGCGCATCCTTGTAGATAAGATGAGTCCAGATTATCTCGGTGGACAACTCTCATACCTTGCACTGAGGAGTCAAGAGTATGGCGCGTTTGAAGAGCTGTTTAGATCCGGCAAGACTAGAAAAACAATGTCCACCTTGAATGCGGTACAACAGGCGACTGACTGGGATCACTATGCATTTCTAGCTGCGGCCCGACGTCATAAAAAATTACACCAGCTGCTGTCCACAGGATGTAGGCTGCTTGATGTCGGCTGCGGGACAGGCAGCATGCTTGCCAAGATCCATAAAGAATATCCCAAGTCGAGTTTGGTCGGAATAGACCCTTCCGCCAAAGCAGTTGCAATGGCTCGCCAAATAGCTCGTGGTAAACCTATTACTTTAATAAAGGCGCAAAGCGAATCCATGAAATTTGCAAACGAATTTGAGATCGTGTTTCTGGGCGAATCACTCTACACGATGAAGGACAAGGAAAGGGTTCTATCAAATTGCTGGCGCGCTCTAAAGAACTATGGCACAATTGCGATAATGGAAGGACTATTGCCAAAATCAAAGCTCAATAGTGCAGCAAGCCAGCTGATAATGGGCATGCAGCTTGACTTTGCCCTGCAAGGTCAAATGTTTATGAATAAAAAAGACATCGTCCGATTGCTCAACAATAGGTTCTCAAAGACGCGTTTTGAAGACCTTGGCGGTAACGTCTATCTTGTAACTGCAACAAAGAAGTGATAATATTCATAGCAATCACCTATAATATTATTCTGCACCTATAAGCCCTAGTAAGTCAAATCCTTCTGACGATTTTTCCTTTAACTCTGCTATGGATATGAGATGCCCGTCAGGGTCCTGAACTATTGCATGTTTGCCAAAAGGCTCCTCTTTTGGCCTTTTAAAGAACTTCACCCTCTTTTCCTTCAGCTTCTTTACGGTCGAGTTAAGGTCTGTGACTTCGAAACCAACAAGTGTGCCTGAACCTGTCTTTAGCGTTTTCTTTTTCTTAGGAGTTGGGTGGAGGGCTAGCACAGTATCATTATTGAAGAATTCTGTCCAATCTTTAGATCTAGTCTTGACCGGCAGCTCTAGTATGTCACTATAAAACTTGATTGATTTTTCCATGTTTGAAACTAGCAGGATTACTGCTCCAACTTTTCTAAATGTCAAACATGCATACACCTATGATACCACAGTTCTGCATAGTAAATTATGAACCTATCGCCACAACTGCCCATCATTTTAAATTCGGGTTATGTACCATGTTAGAATTCTCAAAAAGAGGGCTCATGAGCAAAACCCTGGTTAGATTAGACAAGCATTGTGCATCTATCAAGAATCCTGAATATTGAATGTATATTTTTAATAGTATTTCTTTTAAGGGAGGTAGATGATAAGTCTGTATGGTTAGCCCTACTATCCCTTCGGATGAGAGTAACACTGCTAATGCTAGCAGAGTTAGAGGGAAGACTTCAACAACAACCCATACTACTGCCGACATGACAGCAACAGCTGACGCACAACAGACAGCAGAAACAATTAAAGGTATTGCAAGGAGAATAAGGGAAGAATCAGTCAGGATGAGAGAGCTGGTAGTTGCTATACGCCAGAGCGGAGCAGTCGAGGAACTCGTTGATTCGTTTAGGGAGGCATCGCTTGCAACACGTGATACTGCAAAAGAAATTAATGATGCCGCTCGTGCTCTAAGGGACCGCGGTGCAATCAGAGAGACTGCTGTCGCAATAGATGCGACAGCTAAGGCAGCACAGGAAACGGCCGAAACCGTTAGAGGTGCTGCAAGAGAAGTCGGAGAGGCTGCACCTATTACCTCAGAGTCAGTGAGAAAGACCGGCAGGAGGCTTCGAAGGTCGGCAAAGTCAAATACTGCTACTGACACCGCTACAGGCCTAGAAGAAGAAACATCAGCCAGCTAATAGGATAAGCAACGCAATTGATGTTTCTGATACCCCTCAATACGTAAGGTTGCAATGGAAATGGCAA
>CAYXGH010000123.1:0-4624 GCA_964464485.1 uncultured Nitrososphaera sp. | reverse complement strand
AAGCTCTCGAACGGCTTAAGAATCCCACCTTTTACTACAAGAATCAAAAATAATCTCATGCAATATCTATGATTTATAGATTATATACTTTTACGAATTGTTTTAAACCAGCTTTGGACCATTGAGTCATTTTACATGAGTCGATATAAAGCAAAATGAAATCAATAACCATGATATCATATATAATTGGCAAACGTACGGCTTTACTAGCCTAACATCCATTATTTTACTCTTAGTAACACCCAATCCCGCTTTCTTAGTAGGAGTTTCTCCCTTCAAAACCAAAGCTAGACTACCACGTAATACTGTAGCGGGGTTACCTGAACTTCTGGGATTAGATTAAATAAACTCTCGATGACTTTACTATCAAATGAGAGTCGACCATATAGCTATTGCAGTTAATGATGTGCAGCAAGCACTAACTGACTATCAAAAAATACTCAATGTTGACGAGCTGAAAATAGAGGAAGTGCCCAATGAAAAGGTCAGGGTCGCGATGCTAATGCTCGAAGATACTAGAATAGAATTAATGGAGCCATTGGCTCCTGACAGTCCAATTTCAAAGTTCCTACAAGAACGTGGTGAAGGCATACACCATATAGCAATCACTGCTGACAACATCGAAAAGGATGTTGCAAGGGCATCTGAGAAGGGTATGAAAATGCTTGGCGGATTGCGCACAGGCTCGTACGGCCGCAAGATCACATTTATACATCCTAAATCACTTCACGGTGTCCTGACAGAGTTCTGTGAGGCGCCGCCACAGTCAGAAGACGCCACAGAAGAATAACAATAATAATAAGAGCAAAACTGGGATTTTGTCTTGTATTGCAAGATTGCGAACAGCTTATCAAGCTGCTGACTGAAAGTGTGGAGAGAAACCATGCCTACGCACTGCTGCTCTCCGGAGGGCTTGACAGCAGCATTTTGGCAAGTATACTACGTCCTCGATACTCACTTGCGGCAGGATTTGGAACAGCTGCCCCTGATCTTGTCTATGCAAGGCAGGTTGCAGAAAGATACAGCAAACACCATGTTGAGGTTGTTTTTGGACAGAACAAAATGGCAGAGCTAGTCGAGCAGGTTATACAAATTTTTAGAACATTTGATCCGATAGAGATCAGGAATTCTGCTGTGGCACTTGCCGGCATCGAGTGGGCAAAAAGCGATGGCTATTCTAGTATAATGACCGGTGACGGCAGCGACGAGCTGTTCGCCGGCTACAACTACTTTTCTCGCTATTATTCTGACATGCAAAAGTTTGATTCAGAGCTGCGACGGCTGTGGCAGATCATGCATTTTTCTTCAAGAAAATTAGGTGAACATGTCGACATCGAGGTCAAAACTCCCTTCCTTGATGAGAAGTTTGCGTCATTTGCAAAATTGATCATTGTGAACGACAAAGTGGGCGAACACGATGGTAAGAAGTGGGGCAAGTTCATTCTGAGAAAATGCTTTGAACCGGCACTAGGCTCACTGGTATGGAGACCCAAGCTTGCGCAGGAGCAAGGAGCTGCCACTGATCGTTACCAGCAATACATTGAAGAAATGATCGATAACTTGACTTTTGCAAACAAGAAAAGAATAGCTCAGGAGCAGGAGAGCGTCAGAATAAGAAGTAAGGAACATCTACACTACTATGACATTTTCAGAAGCTATTTCCCTCCGCCAAAAGAAGAAGAAGTAGATGATCCTGCTTGCAGATCACGATGCTCGGAATGTCGAGGATGTATTGCACCTGATGCTAGGTTTTGCAGAAAGTGTGGTGCTTTTCCTGTTGTGCCACTTTCACTTTGAATACTTACGGGGCTTTTTTGTAAAGATCCTCTTGCAGCCCTCGCAGCAAAAGTAGTAAATCTTGCCATGATGCTCATGGCTAATTGCAAGTTCCTGATGCATTTCAATTCCGCAGACAGGATCAACAACAGGCAACAGCACTATGCAAAGAACCTGCGTATTTATTGTTTACCAAAAACAATGATTAGCATGTTATTTTTACAGAAGATGAAGTGCTTTAGACATTTGTTGAAGGGTGATGCATCTGAACTCAAGATAAAGCAGGTTGTCCTTTCAACAGTGCATTAAAAAATTTTCGATTTCTCGCCTAGATTGGAAGGAAAAAGAGCGTTGACCTGTTCTATGACCTATGGACAATTGCCTTTTAATACCTTATCTAATATACGCACTCTGTTATTTGATGGCACTTGAAAATCTCTAATTTTTTGAAAGCAAAAAAATAGAAAAAGCGGGCGTCTGGTTGCCCAGACATTGTCGAAATCCTAAGTTTATGGAATAGACCTGCTGTACAGCTTTCCTTCAAGCGCTAGCTTGTACATTTCAGCCACGTACGGGTTCTTGGCTGGTGTTTCTGCACCCAGCTCGACCATTCTGGCGTATACTCTGACTACATAAGCCAGAGCGCCCATGAATGCCACGACGACACCCATGTTAAACATCCAGTGGTTTGGAACTGCGAAGATTTCTTCGACGAACCAGAAGTGCCACAGCTCATTGATACCGATTGTGAACATCGTGGCTAAATAGCCAATGATGGTAATCTTCAAACCGGTGTTCATTGAATTGCCTGGTCCTCTAAGGATTGGTACTCTTCTGTCATAGATTGCGACAAAACCCCAACCTAGTGGGAGTGCTACGAAGTGGCTGTATAGCCACCAGTGAGCAGGCGTGAATGCGCTATCTCTGATTGCCGTCTGGTGCAGTGAGCCATCGACGAAGTTGTCGACCTCTACTGAGGCTGCAATTGAACCTAGCATGATGATCATGATGTAGATCTTCTTTAGTCTCTGGATTTCGACTTCTTTTGGTATCAGTGCTGGCATCTGAGCCATAGGAATTTACATCCACATCTCATATTTTAACCTGCAGTTGAATAAATAATATATGACAGTATAGAAGATAATTTCGTGGAACTATTAATTGCAAGATCTTTTATGATTTAAGAGGAAAGAATGTAAAATTCGTAACGTCCTGAAGATAGACGCTAATGCTAATCATTAATGATAATCTGTCCAAAAAGATACGGCGGCAGCTCAGTCAAATACCTTCTCTTCATAGTCTCAGTTTAACTCTGAATCTTCACTGCTGCCATCCACCTATAGGACCTTCTCTTTAATTAATTCTTGTGAGCTCCGAAATAGGATGAAATTGGATTAAAAAAGAGTAAGCATGAGTTTATGTCTGTTTTTCTCTAAGAGAAAGGCCTATAGTCCTCGACAAGCTGTGACAACGGGAAGCGCTTCTTGCCCACTATTTTTATGTCAACGCGGGGTTTTTCCTCCTTTCCAACTTCAATTATGTTATAACAGTTTTCAAAGAATCCTCGAAATCTGATTGAAGATGTAGTGCCAGCGTACGCTATCGCCAACCGTCCAAGATTCCACATCCAAGGCCTGTGCTTGTGACCGCAAAGCACTAGGTCAACTCCTGATTGCAGAAATGTGCGAAGTGTATCACCAGCGTCAAGAATGATGATCTTGTCCGTGCCTGTATCAGGTATCCCTATCAAATGATGATGCATAGCTACTATTTTGGGCTTGGTCTCTGGATATTTGCTCAGCGTCTTTTCCGTCCAGAGATTCTGGCGGTAGCCTACCTCTCCCTCGTCTCTATCTGGCCTAGCCGTGCCCACCGTGAAGATAAGGGCATCGTCAAATTCATAGATCTGCTTTGTAGGAAAGAACTTCTTGAACAGTAAATATCCAGTATGACGATAATCATGGTTACCAGCGATCACGATCATGTTTGGGCAGACAAAGCGCTCAAGCTCCTTCCTTGCCTTTTCGAATTGAATCAGCAACCCGTCATCTGTCAAGTCGCCAGTCACAATTATTGCATCTGGCTTGAGCTTATTGACCTCTTCAACTACTTTGTCAAAGACACTCTGGACGAAAAGTCCGCCAATGTGTATATCTGATAGCTGGACTATTTGCAATTATTATTATTATTATTGTGCGACCTTGATGCCATATATATCGTATACACAAAGCAATATTATTATTAACGCCATACCTAGCTTGTTCTCTTAGAGTCATCTCAGTTGCCAAAGCGAAGGATAAAGGAGGAAAAGCCAAAGAGAAAGGTGGGAAAGAAAGAGCTGCTGATACCGGTTATTGCTATGGGGGCAACAACACTTATTGCAGTCGTAATCATACCTATCTTTGCTCCACCACCCCCTCCCGCCCAGGTGTGCCTTAAAGAAGGCCAACATAACACTGAATCGTTCCAGCTTTACCCAAGAATTGAGGTAGTAGTTGACGACAAGCAGATGCTGCTCCCAGATGATGTTGGCAGACAACCCAGGGAAGGCCAAGAATGTTTACGCCCCATACACACAGATGAAGTAGGCAACGTAGTGCATATTGAATACATCAGACCCATCAGGTTAACGCTTGGCGATTTTATGAGTATTTACAATATGAGTAATACTATAAATGTCGTCGATAATTCGACAGGTGCAGATATAGTCCAGACGCTGAACCTCGCCGATTACAATATAGAATATTCGTATTTCTCCGAAGCAGGTGAGTTTACCACAGTACCTACGCCATCGGATACGCCAGCGTTCCCTCAGGACAACAGCATGGTGGCACGTATAAAGCTGACA
>CAYXGH010000122.1:2886-4630 GCA_964464485.1 uncultured Nitrososphaera sp. | reverse complement strand
CTAGTAGTTAATTAGTAAAAAATCAGCTCTGCGCAGGTCAGAACGGCCAAGATGGTAGTTTCAAAGCACCTTCTAAAAAATTTTAGGAGCCGGTTAGAGTAGAGAAGATGCAAAGTAGTATATCTTCCATATATCCGCAAGAGAGCAGCAATGAAAAGGTAGTGCAAAGAAGAGTATAAGCTGAATAGATGACGATAGAGAGTTGTAGAAGCGGTAAGAAAAGTGTCAAGCTGCTTTGCTGGAAAATACGCGCGAAAAGAAAACCTGCTTGATGACTGTGTTTGAAGATTCAAGTGATAGTCCTAATATCTCCTATGGACTATACTCAATTGCCACGCCTACTATCAATAAAGACTAAAAATTCTTATTTAGCATTGACTGACAGTGATTGTCGATGGTTCATCTTGGCATTGACATTGATCAGTTCATTCTTCTTACTATATATCCTGCAGCCGTGTTTTTCGTGATAGGATATGTCACAAAAAAGACGAAGATGCACGCTGCGAAATCATATCTTCTGCAGGCAGTAACTTGCATCGCTTTTGCAATCGCCTATGTTTTTGCAGTTCCAAATGGCGGCGCGCAGGGGCTGGCAATAGTGCTTGGAATGTTTGGTGCACTATTGCTGTTCCTGGCAAGGAAGCAAAAGATCGAGCAGCCACAGCATAACGCCTAACGCGAATTTAGCATTTTGTTTGCGCGCTCGATCCTGCTATCCATTAGTCCTTCAATCCAAATGTGAAACTCGCGCTCGGCGACTTCATAGCTGCAATTGTGTTTGCTCATGTATTTTTGGATAAACTTTACCTTAGTCCAGAGATAGGCCAGCTCGTCGCTGTCGTCGAGGCTCATAAATACCCAAGTTTTAAAAATGTAAGCATTGTACTTAAACTTGACGCTTATTGGCAAAAGCATATTACAACATATAAAAAACTGAATGAATGATGTGATAGCAGATGATAAAAGATAAAGTTGCAATAGTTACAGGAGCAAGCAGCGGCATCGGCTATGCTACTGCTCTAGCCTTATCCAGGTCTGGTGCAAAAGTAGCAGCAGGCGCAAGGCGTATGGACAGACTGGAATCGTTGCAAAGTGAGATCATCAAAAATGGAGGAGAAGTTTTCATTCAAAAACTGGACGTCACGATAAAGTCAGAATGTGACGCATTTGCTGATGCTGTCATGAAAAAGTGGGGTACCATTGATATCCTTGTTAACAATGCTGGTCTCCAGCCACTGAGCTTTTTCAAGAATCTCAAGGTTGAGGAGTGGGACAAAATGATCGATGTCAACATCAGGGGAGTGCTTTACTGCACTGCTGCAGTAATTACACCTATGTTGAACAAAAAGTCAGGACACATAGTCAATATTTCTTCTATAGCTGGAAGAATTGTTTATCCTGCAGGGAGCGTCTACTGTGCGACAAAGCACGCCATTACAGCGTTCAGCGAAGGTCTTAGACAGGAGTTCAGCCAGAGGTCTAACATACGGATTACGTGTATTGAGCCAGGAGTAGTGGCGACAGAACTTATAAACACTATAACCGACAAGGCATTGGAAAAATATGTTGAAAGGACAAAGCAGATGGAGGCGCTGCAGGCAGAAGATATCGCAAATGCCATTGTATTTGCAGTACAGACTCCAAATCACGTAAATGTAAATGAGATATTGATAAGACCTACAACTCAAGAACGGTAGATACGCTTCTTTGGAAATCACTTTTTGGATTCGCCTAAAGCGAGGAA
>CAYXGH010000122.1:0-2786 GCA_964464485.1 uncultured Nitrososphaera sp. | reverse complement strand
TTGCCTTACGACCCTGCAACGATCTCAGCCAGGCCGATTATGGACTAGATCAATGGTTAGTACGGCTGTCTCGAAATCTGCCGTGCAAGGTTATGTTCATAAAGGTAGGTAACTAGCGCTCTGGTTAGACATCAAGGCAGATTTTTCAAATCCTCGTGGCCCATCGATCAGGTCTGAAGCACTGTCTAAGCAGAGCTTCAAGAAAAATCAAGATTTGAGTCAGTGCAAAAGATGGCTATTCTGACTTTTTTTCAGGCTTGGACATTGTGTAAAAGCCGTGAGCTGAGATCAAGAACGCAGCAAGCGACATCTTGGTTGCAAATACTAAGTTCCAAGGAGTCTCGGGGTTTGGATATTCTACACTAAGATCATCAAATCTCATTACTCCTCTTATTGCATCTGCAGTAATCAGTGAGTTCCATACGATAAAGTTGTATACAAATTCATAGAGAGACACAACTGCCATGGCAAGTACTATCAACTGCAGGATAGATTTGAGCCATTGGGGAATACCTTTTACCTTTTCGCCACCCAATTTGACTACGCAATACCATCCAACCACCGACACTATCATCAAATAGGTGGTGAGTTTGGCCAGACCTTTGAACGGGAATTCCGTCTCTACCAACACCTCGCCTATTATGACCCTGCCTGTCTGCAAGTACTCTCCAAGGCTTACATAGATGGCATAGAACGTTACCGATGCCATAACAAAGGCACAAAAGTAAAAGACACCAAGAAATATTTTCCTTGCTTTCAAGTCATCCTGTTCAAATGTCGTGCGCACAGGGATAAAGTATCTCCACATGCATGATATATGATTTACTTTAATGCATTGAGTAACTTGTCTGCCGGCAGTGTATTAAGGATGTCTGATTGTATAGCCCAGCCACGCCTTGCCTGCGCTATACCGAATGTAAGAAAGGAGTAATGAATAGGATGATGCGCATCAGAGTCGATTACCAACTTGACTCCATTTCTTACTGCCATTCTCACATATTCATCTTTTAGGTCGAGCCTATCATAGTGCGCATCAATTTCAAGAACTGTGTTAGTGTCCTTTGCAACCTCAATTACTTTCTCAATGTCGACAAGGTAGCCAGGACGCCTGTTTATGAGCCTGCCAGTAGGATGGAACAGAATATCAACGCTTGGGTTTTTGGCAGCTTTTATAAGCCGCTCTGTTTGCGTTTCAATTGGCAGATTAAAATGCGAGTGTATTGCAGCGCCTACGATATCAAGTTTGTCAAGGACCGTGTTTAGGATGTCAAGCGAGCCATCCTTCATGATGTTGACCTCAGCTGCGGAGAGTATGCGGAATTCTGCTCTTAGCCTGTCATTGAGTTGCGATATCTTGTCTGCCTGCTCCAAAAGTTCCTGTTCTTCAAGACCACCGGCAAGCATCAGGCTCTTTGTATGATCAGTGATTGCAATATAATCAAGACCAAATGCCTTAGCACCGCGGGCCATCTCTTCTATGGTTGCAGTCCCGTCACTGCTTTCGCTATGTACCTGCAGGTCTCCTTTCAGGCTCCCATACTCGATCAGCTTAGGTACCTTGCCTTGCCTTCCAAGCTCTATCTCGCCGGCGTTCTCTCGCATCTCTGGCGGGATCCACTGTAGGCCTAATGTTTTGTATACTCCCTCTTCTGTCGCTCCTGCAACGCGCTTGTCGCCTTTGAAAACACCCCACTCATTCAGACGAAGGCCTTTTGATATCGCTATCTTGCGTAATTGAACAGAATGCTCTTTGCTTCCAGTGAAATACTGAAGAGCCGAGCCCCAGCTTTCTTCAGGCACTACTAGCAGGTCAGCATCGATCCCGCTGGCAAGCTTCACAAATGCCTTGGCCTGGCCCATGCCAAGAATTTCTTGTACCTCTGGCATTTTGACAAAAAAATCTATCACCTGCTCCGGGTCGCTGGCTGCCACTAGATAGTCAATATCGCCAATAGTCTCTTTCATGCGGCGGATCGAACCAGCTGCAGTCGCATTCTTGACTCCTGCAATATGTTGAAGACGCTTCTCGATCTGCTTCACAAGCGGGTAGACCTCGCCTATTATGAGGCGGCCCTTGCCTCTCTTAAAAAACTCAATCTGCTTAAAGATATCTTGTTCTTTTTTCTCCGTAAAGCCAGGCAAGGTCTTCAGTTTGCCTTCATTGGCAGCTTTTTCTAGTTCAGCTAGGTTCTTTATCTGCAGCTTGTCGTAGAGCATCTTTATTGTCTTTGGGCCCATGCCTCCTATTCCATACAGCTCGTCTATATTGATAGGCACTTTTGCCTTTAATTCTTCAAGGTGGTGCATCTTGCCTCTCTTGAGGTATTCTTCTATCTTCGACGCGATTGCCTTACCCACCGACGGGATCTCTAGTAGTCCGTTCACTCCATGTTTGCCGTATATGTCGGTAACATTTTCTGAGAGGCTTGCGATCGTGTCCGCAGCCCTATAGTAGGCGCGAGCTCGAAATTGCACATTAGGATCCTCTTCCGTCATCTCTGTAAGAAATCCGAGGTCGCGCATAGTCTTAGCAACGTCAGAATTCTTTATCAACTGATAAGAGTAAACCTGCCAGCCGGGTTCTTAACATTTATCTGCTAGTTTGATATAATAAAAGATACGCTGTTATTATGGAAATGGTAATGATGACTGCTTTCTAGCTCTGAGCCGTTTCCAAATTTTGAAAATGTAACAGAGAATAGACTGAAAATGCTGATTTATTTTGTCTATTTCTGTGTACAACCATGCGTCTACTTGCAAGATATAACTTCTTCTACCTGTTGTAA
>CAYXGH010000121.1:0-4669 GCA_964464485.1 uncultured Nitrososphaera sp. | reverse complement strand
CATTTCACACAGACCTCCACACGAATGTTTTTTCTTCTCCTCCTCCTCGCCTGCCTATTCTCTTGCCCATTCTCCAGGCAGCTTCCATTGCGACAAAGGTAGGGGCAAATCCTAGCGCTACAAGCATTAATGAATTTACGAAGTCAACCATCATTATGTGAATAGAAAGTAATTGGATTTTAATTCTACTTGATCAGGCTTTTGATATATCATATGGTAAAGTTTGTTATCAGGAGCATAACTGATCTATCATAAGCGATTCTAAAACCTAAATTATCAGTCACACAATATATGTGACCATCTGGAAACAGGCGAGAAGGAGCATGGCTAAGAGAATGGATAAAAATAGTGCAAAAAGCACTCTTGCAGATCTAAAGTATTGCAGTTAATAGGCAGCTAGGAAGTTATATCCATTGTAAGTGATTCTTTCAGCATCTCTTGGAAGGAATTTATGTCATTCACCGTTATTACATTAGTGGCAGTACTAGTTGCAGGAGCAGCAGCCTTCAAGAGCTGAGCAGGCGGAACTATAACTGACGCAGGTCTAGCAGCATCAAACACATTTTCAGGTTGCACTGATGACAGTTTTACTTTGCTAGGGCCTCTTATCCTTCTATCAGTCAACGATTTTTGCTTTTTGACACTTATCTTAATCTTGAACCCGTACTGGCCCCGGTTGCTCCATTTATCCACTTCCACAATGTTGCCGAAGCCAATCACCCTTTCGCCTTCCTGAGTAATCACGGTAAAATCAGTTCTGTCTCCGATCTTAATTGAAGATACTTTTTCATAAAAGTGATGCCAGTCAAGAGGGTTTGTGATTAGTGCCTGCACCGTCAGAATGTCTCCCACCGCGACTTCCTTGATATAGCTTGGGAGAACCTCCATGTTGCAAAGCTTTGCATACATATAGACAAAATTAACGCATATCTAGAATAAATAACTTTTGAAAAGGTAAGCAGATATTCAGATGAAATTTGTTAAATTTTGGATTCTGTATATATGTTGTGCAATAATGCTGTCATAATAATAGAATATTTCTATTGCAAATCTTGGGCTGCTTTAATCTCTTTTACTAACCTGTCTGCAAGAATCATATTCTCAAACTTGAATAGCAGGCTGTCAGGGCTGTTGACAATTCTGATCATCATATAGGGATTTTCCTTCTCTACTATTAGACCAACTACTCCGAACATAATAATGGTTTGTGATGACAAGTCCTTTCCTTTAGCTAATTCAGTTTGGGATACTTTATCAATAGGAATTGTGGCATCGAGCTCGGGAATATGCATTCTATTGTGATATAGCACAATCGTGACTTCTAGTTCTATTGGCGAGGGTAGGAGGCAGGAGCCAAGATATTTCACCTTTGAAACAACTATTGGACGATCCTGCTCTTGAGTTATCATGTCGATAATAGCATGACAACCTAAATTAGAGTATGCATATGAGGATGATTCTGCTCTTATTTTTCGTAGACACATCTGTGCCTATAGAGAGAGACAAATAGGGAACCCACCTTTTAACTGCTGCTGCTCTGATCAAGCTAGGGCGGGTGGCTTGACAGGGATTGAATACACAAGGTAGTGCGTGAGGACCCAGCTTAGATGCCTGATGAGCTTAAGCAGGTAGTGAAAGCTACTAAGAAGAAGAATTGTCATTTGTGGCAGGTATGTTTCATATATGAGGAGATTTAAACACGCAGACAGGGCCCGTCGCCCAGTCAGGATAGGGCGCTGTTTCTTTAGAAAAGAAGCGCAAGCCTCCGGAGCCAGTTGTCGTGGGATCGAAGCCCACCGGGCCCGCTAGCCCTATAATATAGAAATGCAACTTGATGTTCAGATCATGATGAAGACGAGTTAGTATACATGTAAGCGAGATGCAATGAAGAAGGTCATGAGGGTCTGAGGAGAATATCATGCATCTGCTTTAGCACCCTTGCAGTTGCTCCCCATATCACGTTGTTGCCATAAGTAAACTTAAATGCGTCTTTGGCAAGATGATAATGTTCAGTGTCTAGCTCGATGCTTTTGAGTGTTTCAATAAGGGGTACATCAATTACTGCTTCTACTTCGGTTGTTGAAATCCTGTATTGAGGCAGCATGTCCTGTATTGTTACGAATGGTACAATAAAGTGGTTTGATGTCATCGTACGTACTGCACTTAGGCAGCCAACTATCTGGTCAATACTGAATGCGATTCCGACTTCTTCTGCTGTTTCCCGCAAGGCAGTTGCGAGGAATGTGCCGTCGCTTTCAACATATTTACCCCCAGGGAAAGATATTTCGCCCGTATGCGACTTCAGGTTTGAACTCCGCTTTGTCAGAAACACATGCGGCCTTTCTTTGTGATAGTGTATTATCACAAGTACTGCAGCAGGTGTTGCTAACGCTGCTTCGACTGGTAGATACGGCCTATCTACAAGGGCGGGTCTCAGAAATGAGAGAATTTGTTCCTTCCTCAACAGCTCTTTGAGTGATGCCAAGGTCAATATATGCTCTGGATACTCTTGATGGCGACCTCGCATTTAATAAGGTCTGAAGATGTTTTTCAGGATTGTATTGTGTAGTGATACAATAAATGTATACTATGAGCTGAACCCACCCAAGATAGTGAAAGGAGAAAGGTTTGATCTTGGGCAGCTAAAGGGAGACATACAGGAGATGACAAACCGCGCTTCGCAGCTCCGTGGGCTTGTAAGCGGGATCCACTTGACGGACTCGGTGCTTGGCATTCCCCGCCTATCAAGCGTCACTGCAGCCAGATACATCAAAGAGCATATCGATGCAGAAGCGAGGCTGAGCTGCAGTATCAGAGTGCGCGATCGCAATTTCCCTTCCCTATGTCAGACCGTGTCAGATGCCATACTTCTCGGGGCTGAGAGTGTGCTAATCTTAATGGGCGACGAGCCAGCAGACAAGCTAGGCGATTCTGGCCTGAGGCCAAGCACCGCAGTCAGGATGCTTAAGAAGGAGGGTTACGACTTGAATATTAAACTCGATCTGTCATTTCCAGCAAAGGTCAAGGATAAATCGGCTCAATCAATAAGGAATAAGCTTAACGTTACTCCACACTCCCTTGTAAGTCAATCGATCTCGTCGCTTTCCGACTTGGGCGAGATAGCAGACCTTGCCAAGCCCTATGGTATCAAGGTCACTGCAGTGGTGATGGTTCCGTCTGAAAAGAACCGCCAGTCAGCTTCACTCATCGGGCTTGACTGGTCAGAATATGAAAGCAACCCTGTAGATTTCATAAGACAGGCTGCCAAAATGACAGATGCAGTGCTCCTGACCTCGCCCAATAGCTTCGCATCAGGTCTTCAGCTACTACGGCAGCTCAAGCAATGAGATCATCATCATCATCATTGGCTCTTTTTCTTTCTGTGATTTCACTTTTTATCGAGTCGATGACCCGTCTGTAATAAGGTTGCAGGTTCTCATCTTCTGGAAGCCTAGGCCTTTTGTAATTTACCGCTATCTCATCTTTAATTGTGCCAGGCCTTCTTGTAAAGACGACGACCTTGTTCCCCAGAACGACTGACTCCAATATGTTGTGTGTGATAAATACTATCGTCTTCTTTGTCTTGGCCCATATCAGCTGAAGTTCTACCAGCAGCAGGTCGCGGGTCTGGCTATCTAGAGCGGCAAAGGGCTCATCCATCAAGAGCACTTCAGGATCCATGACAAGTGCCCTTGCTATTGCAACTCTTTGCTTCATTCCACCGGATAACTGGTAGGTGTAGGCATCAGCAAACTTGGTTAGCTGCATCATATCAAGATAGTGCATTGCACGCTCTTGTCGTTTGTTCTTCTCAACACCAGCCATCTTTAGCCCAAACTCAACGTTGTCTAAGACTTTGAGCCAAGGAAATAACGCATTTTCCTGAAATACCATAATCCTATCAGGTCCAGTTTCAGTTACAAGACGACCGTTTAGGATTATTTCTCCTTCTGTAGGCTTGTCAAGACCAGCCAGAATGTTGAGCAGAGTTGTCTTACCGCAACCAGACGGCCCTACAAAGCACACAAACTGCTCATCTTCTATTGTCAGGTTGATGTTCTTGACGGCAGTGATTAGCTTTGCCTCATTTCGTTGCACTGCAAGAAATTGCTTGCCTATGTTTCTTGCTTCAAGTTTGGCCATATTATACCACCAGAGTCATCTATATCCACTATATGAGGTCGCTGATATCACCAAACTGCTTCATCTTATTTATATGGCTCCTGTCTAAAATTGTTGTTATGACGCCAGCTGTTGCTAGGGCTATGCCAATTACAAGAAGCGAGACTACAATGGCACAGTCATAACAGAGAGAAGGTTTTTCAGCTCAGCACATCGTCGTCCTGATCTCCAAAGCCTATTGCAGCTTCAAGCACCTGATCTGTGGGATTTAAGAGCTTCAGATTGTATAGACCCGGAATCTATGCATTGAAAGGTTCTATAGCGATTGGCGGATCGATGTTGTTGTTGTTCTTGTTGACCATGATCTTACCTGATGATCCATAACAATGTAATGGTTATTAATAGTCGACTATTATCAAGCTTTAGTTTAGGGGGAGAATAATGACAGCAACAGCATCAGCAGCAAGAGCAATAAAAGAAGAAGAAGCATTAAAGCAGAGAAATTTATGAGAGGGAACAGATCATGATCCCGTTGCTTAACCTGTAA